>NZ_JBEPDB010000167.1:0-6689 GCF_040300025.1 Dactylosporangium sp. NPDC000555
GTCGAGCATCGCGCCGCGGTAGGCGTAGCGCGGGTAGTCGACGACCCGGCCGCCGGTGAGCGTCCACGGTCCACTCTGGACGGTTTTCGCCTCGACCGTCGCCGGCAGCAGCTGCCGCAGCGTCTGGACGCCGTTGAAGAGGCCGGCCGCGGTCTGCGCGCGGAGCGTGACGGCGGCGGCGGTGACGTCGAGCTGGTAGCCCTCGGCGCCCACGCTCGCGTCGGCGCCGGACAGCAGCAGCGCGATGCCGCTCGTCGGCGTGCCGGTCGTGGTGGAGACCGGCAGCGCGTAGCCGGTCGACGGGCGGAGGACGCCGGCGAGGTAGTTGCCGACAGCGGTGGCGCCGGCCGCGGTCTGGATCGCGGCGTCCGGCGGCAGCGTGTAGGTCACGCCGGCCGCGGGCTGCACCGACACCGGTGCGGGTACGACGTCGGAGAGGCTCACCGCGGCGCTGGCCGGGGAGGCCGCCAGCAGGCAGGCGGCGCCGGTGGCGGCGGTCGCGACGGCCACGGCGGCGGCGAGCAGCAGGTTGCGCGGGGAACGGTGCATGGCATCCTCCAGCGAAACTGTTAAGTTTGCTGTTAATTTGACGGCACGCTATGCCCCGCGCGGGGAAGTGTCAAGGGAATCACCTCCCTCCGAGTTCCTCCCAGCTGCGCCGGGGACTGGGGGCTTCAGCCGTACAGGAACTCGGTGACCTCGGCGACAAAGGCGTCCGGCGTCGATCGTGACCATCCGGGCGGCGAGCGCGCGTTGTTCTTCCTGCGGCAGGTGGCTGGCCGGGCCGCCGGCAATGACGAGAACTGGCAGCGGCAGCCGTGTCCGCCAGCGCGGCGTTCAGCCCGGCCTGCCTTGAACCGCCTCTGTACGATGCACCGCGCGATTCAAGATCGCATTGCATCAACCTATACAAGGCATTCAGGAGCTTTACACATATGACGTCCCAGCCGCAGTATCACGCGCGTTCGTTGGCCCTGGCTGGGCGAACCGCGGAGACTGCACCCGACGCCGTCGCGGCAGTCAACCGGTTCGCCGCTGTGCGCGGCTTCCCGTTGCCCGCCTCGGTGCGGGAGTGGTATTCACTCGCCGCCGGACAGGAGACGCTGCGCAGGTTCAGCAACGAGGACCGCGTGTACGCGGCCCACGAGCTGGGCCGGCCGGAGTGCTACTGGCCCGACGGCGAGCCCGACCAGGAACGCGACTGGGACCCGGTCGCCGAGCGTCAGCTACTGCCGTTCATGATCGAGAATCAGGGAGTCTGCTACTGGGCGGTCATGCTCGACGGCAGCGACGACCCGCCCGTGATGATCTCGTTCGACGACCTGGACCCCACCGACGAGTGGACGATGCTCACGGCTTCGTTCTCGGATCTGGTGTACACCCGGATCTGGGACCACCAGGCGATGTGCGGCGCCCGGACGCTCCGGGCGCCGGTCACGAGCTTCGACCCGGCCGCCTGGGCGGGTCTCGGCACACAGCTGGACGAGCGGCCCGCGGACAGCAACAGCCAGCGGCACCGTTTCGCCGGAAGCGCCGACGACCAGCGGGTCCTGCTGGAGAAGGACGCGTGGGGCCCGACCGGCCAGTGTTACCTGTGGGCAGCCAGCGACGACCTGCTCGTCGACCTCGTCACCACCGTGCGGGCGTCCAGCGGCCTGGCGACGCAGCTCAGCACGTACTGGGGCAACGAGACCCTCGACCGCATCGGCCACCGCCTAGAAGCCTGAACCATCTCGTCTATGCGCACGGCACGGCCGTTCCCAGATGGCCGCCGGCTGGCTGCGCTGAGCACCGCCGTGGCACTGGCGGGGCCGGTGCTACTCGCTGTTGGCGCGTTGCGTGGCGCCGCTTCACGGGCTGTGTGACGTGCGGGCAGCGGCCACGGTGGCGGCTTCAATTGCTCCAAGTTCGTCACACAACGTTGGCGCTCGCGGGCGGCGGTCGGATACTGCTGGCACCCCGGAGTCGAAGGAGTCGCCGCGTGAGTGCCACCGATATCGGCCAACTGGTCTTACGTGCGGCGCTCGGCGTCGTCTTCCTGGCCCATGGGTACAACCATATCTTCGGCGGTGGCAAGATCGCCGGGACGATTCGGTGGTTCGGGAGCCTGGGCATGCGCCCAGCGGTTGTGCACGGCTGGATGGCCAGCCTGGTCGAGCTCGGCGCCGGAGTGCTGTTGCTGCTTGGCCTGGCCACGCCGCTGGCGTGCGCGGCGGTGGTGGGGACGATGGTGGTCGCCTGGGTGACGAACCACCGCAAGAATGGCTTCTTCATCTTCCGCCCGGGCGAGGGCTACGAGTACGTCATGACGCTGACCCTGGCCGCGGTCGCACTGTCGGGCATCGGCGCCGGTCGGATCTCGCTCGATCACGCATTGGGCTGGTTCGAGCCGCCGGGCTGGATCGGCCTGGGCCTCGGCGCCGCCGGCGCGGTCGCGGCCGCGGCGCTGCTGGCGGTGAGCTGGCGCCCCGCTCCGAAAAACCCGGATGTCGACGGCCTCTGATTCGTCCACAACGGCGTGAGCAGGATGGTCTGCTGCACCCGGCCACCGGGAGGCGAACTATAATCGGCGTGAGCGCTCCCGCTGCGCCGCAGGAGGACCACCATGCCGCGGCCGACGATCCCGAAGCTGTCGCTCGACGCCATCGTCGATGCGGCGATCGACCTCGCCGGTGAATCGGGCAGTTTCACCATGGCGGAACTGGCGGCGAAGCTTGAGGTGCGGCAGTCGTCGCTCTACAACCATGTCGCCGGGCGGGACGCGGTGGTCGAGTTGATCCGGCAACGGGCGCACGAGGAGATGGCGGTGCGGGTCGACACGCTCGCGGCGTGGCAGGACGTGGTCCGGGATGTGGCGCGGGCGCAGCGGGATGCGCTTGCTCGTCACCCATGGCTGATCAAGCTGCTGGCGACGTCGCCCGCGGAGCCGGGCGCCGCAGCGTCGGGTGTGGAGAATCTGGCTACGGTGCTCTCGCGCGCCGGCTTCGCCGATCAGGATGTCCTGCAGATCATCGCGGCCATCGACATCATTGTCATCGGAGGGAGCCTGGATCTGCTGTCGCCGGAGCGGCTCTTCCCGCGGTCGGTTACCGATGGCACGAAGGAGTTGGCTCGCGCGGTGCAAGCCGCGCCTCGGGACGCGCCGCGTGCCGAGGTCGCCTTCGCGTTCACGCTTGATCTGTTCATCGATGCGTTGGAAGGCAGGCTCGCGGCCCGCTGAGCAGGTGATGAGGCCCGCGCGGGGTGCGCGGGCCTCTCGCAGGTGAGACGGGATCAGGTGGGGTCGGTGAAGACGGCCGCCGTCTTCGCGGGCACCTGCCCGTTGACCTCGACGGCGCGGCTGGTCAGGATCGGTGCGCCGGCGCCACCCGGCACGTCCACCGGGTGGTCGGAGAAGTTCGCCACGACCACGAGTGGGCCCGAGCGGTAGGTCCACTGGTCGTCGTCGACGCTGAGCTCGGTGTATTTGGCCGATCCGGCCAGGTGCCGGGCGTGCAGCGCGATGAGGGTGCGCACCAGGACGAGCACAGAGGCGGCGTCGCTCATCTCCCGCTCGACGTTGACATCCGCGTCGGGGTGCACCGGTAGCCACGGAGACCCGGTGGTGAAGCCACCGCCGGCGGATTCGTCCCAGCGCATCGGAGCTCGGGCGTTGTCCCGCGGCCACTGGCCGTTGAGCTCGCCCTTCGTCAGCGGGTCCTGCTGCAACTCGGTGGGAATGTCGCTGTCGAGCATGCCGAGCTCGTCGCCGTAGTAGAGCGCATAGGTGCCCGGGATGGTCGCGAGGATGACGTGCGCGACGCGGAGCAGATCCTCATCGCCCTGGGCCCACCGGGTGCCCATACGGGGAAGGTCGTGGTTCGAGCCGGCCCACACCGTTGCGGACCCGGCCGGGAACGACTCGAAGGACTCGCGTACCACCTGGGCGAGCGCGCGGGGCTCGAACGGGGCGAAGATGAGCGGGAAGTTGAATCCAAGCTGGAGCTGGTCGCCGTTGCCGTAGTACGGTGCCAGCTCGTCCACGCGGGACACCCATGTCTCGCCGAGCAGCAGCCGCGGCGGGTCGTACTTCTCGGCCTCGATGCGCCAGTTCCGGTACAAGCCGTGCGTCTCGGGCTGGTTGAAGTTGTACTTGTGCTCGATGCCGTAGCGGCCCTGCACCTCGGTGTTGTAGATGACCGCCTTGGGGTTTACCGGGTTGTCGCGCAGGAACTTGTCCTTGTAGAGGCCGTTCGCGACGTCGATGCGGAAGCCCGCGACACCGCGCTCGTACCAGAACTCCATGATCCGCCGGAACTCCTCGTGGACGCGGGGCTCCCACCAGTTCAGGTCGGGCTGGGCGTCGAGGAAGTTGTGGAGGTAGTACTGGCCGGTCGCCTCGTTCAGGGTCCAGGCGACCTCACCCGTGTCGTCGACCCAGTTGTTCGGCAGCGAACCGTCGGGCTTGGGATCGGCCCAGACGTAGTAGGAGCGGTACTCGGAGTCGCGGGAGCTGACGGCGTCGCGGAACCACGGGTGCGCCGAGCTGGTGTGGTTCGCGACGAGGTCCAGCATGACCTTCATACCCCGCGCCCCGGCATCACGGATCAGGCGGTCGAGCGTCTCGAGGCCGCCGAGGTCGTCCTGCACGTTCAGGTAGTCGGCGACGTCGTAGCCCCAGTCCTTGTTGGGGGAGGGCATCGTCGGGGACAGCCACAGGGCGTCGACGCCGAGCCACTCCAGGTAGTCGAGCCGATCGATGATGCCGGCGAGGTCGCCGTGACCGTCGCCGTTCGAGTCCTGAAAGGACCGCACGTAGATGTGATAGAGCGTGGCTCCGCGCCACCACTCCTTCGTTCCGGGCTGATCGTGAAGCGTCATGGCCGCATGGTCGGATGACTCCTCGTCGATTTTCAACCACGAAACGAATCGCGTTCGTTTCGTGGTTGACAGCAGCCCTGGTGGGTCTCTTTACTCGACGCGAGCCAATCGCGGCTGTCGCGGGCTCCCCGGAATACGTAAGGGACTCATTGATGAGCCGAACGGCACGAGCCGAGTCGACGACGGCGGTCGCGCCCCCCGTCGAAATGCGCATCCCCGGGCTGGGCGAGCGCCTCGCCTACGGGGCTGGCGACGTTGCCTCCAACCTGGTCTTCGTCGCCGTCTCGGCGTTCCTGACCTTCTTTTACACGGACGTTGTCGGCATCGCCGCGGGCACCGTCGGCACGATCTTCCTTATCTCCCGCATTCTTGCCGCGCTCTTTGATCTCGCCGTCGGCATCGCGATGGAGAAGCTGTCCCTGCGGGGCGGAAAAGCCCTGCCGTGGCTGAGATGGCTCGGGGTGCCCTTCGGGCTTTCCGTTGCTTTGATGTTCAGTGCGCCGGGTCTCGGTGAGACCGGAAAAATCGTCTATGCGTTCCTTACTTTCAATCTGTGCGCCACTGTAATCTATTCGGCGATCAACATTCCCTACGGTGTCCTCGCCTCGCTTATGACGAAGGGTCAGTACGGGCGGGCGCTGCTCAACACCTTCCGCATGGTGGGCTGCTACGTCGGGTCCATCGCGATCACGGCGGCCACGCTGCCGATGGTCAAGGCCTTCGGCGGCGGTTCGCTCGCGTGGACCTACACGTTCGCGATCGTCGGCGTCCTCGTCGCTGCGCTGTTCCTGGTCACATACCGTTTCTGCAAGGAGGTGGTGGCACCCGCCCACGACAGCGAGGACGCCGCAGAACTGCCGCGTCACCAGCCGGTCAAGGTCGGGGCGACGCTCCGGTCGATGCTCGGCAACCGGTACTGGGTGATCCTGCTCGTGTTCGGCGTCGTGTTGAACATCCTGCTGTCGCTGCCCGCTGTCTCGATGTACTACGCCAAGTACATCCTGCGCGACGAGTCGATCGCGACCGGCATTCTGACGCTGCGCATGGTGGCGGAACTGGGCGGGGTGCTGCTTGCGGTGCCCGTGGTACGCCGCTGGGGCAAGCGCAACGCCTGCTTGGTGGCCTGCGTGGCGATCGTCGCCGGACAGCTCGTCGTCGCCGGCTCCCCACTGCGGCTCCCCGTCGTCATGGCCGGCCAGGCCATCGCCGGCCTCGGTGCCGGCGCGATCCTCGGCTCGATCTTCGCCATGGTGGGCGACGTCATCGAGCACGAGGAGTGGCGCAGCCACGTGCGCGCCGACGGCATGGTCTACAGCGGCATCTCCGTCGGGCAGAAGATCGGCGCCGGCCTGGGCGGCACGATCATCGGCACGGTGCTCTCGCTCAGTGGGTATGCCCCGAACGGCTTCGGAGGCGCCCAGCCGGACTCGGCGCTCATGGCGACGAGCTTCCTGTTCATCTGGCTGCCCGCGATCGCCGCCGTCGTCATGGCGCTGCTGCTGATCGGCTACACGCTCGACAAGCGGTACGCGAGCATTGTCGCCGAGCTCGCGCAGCGGCGCGCCGGCACCCGTGCGGGCGACCTTCCGCGCGACTGACCGGGAACGCCCTCGCCCCCGGAGCAACAGGAGCTCCGGGGGCGAGGCGACCTCACGCCTGCGGCGTGACCCTGTCCCCGATGCTGAGCGTTTCGGTGGGGTGCGGCGGGACCGACGGGACCGGGCGGCGATCGCACGCGCCACCGAGACGCTTCGTTTTGCGGCCGGCAACTTCTACATCAACGACAAGCCCACCGGCGCGGTGGTCGGGCAGCAGCCGTTCGGCGGATC
>NZ_JBEPDB010000168.1:0-6672 GCF_040300025.1 Dactylosporangium sp. NPDC000555
TGAGCCAGGCCGAGATGGACAACGCGGTCGCGATCGTCGACGTGGCCAAGCGGGAGAACCTGCCCAAGCGCGCCGTCGTCGTGGCGCTCGCCACCCGCCGGGCCGCTCGCGCCAGCCGCAGCGCGGCCGCCCCGTCGCCGTCTTCCGCACGCAGTTGCGCGAGGCAGCCGAGCAGGTGCCCCGCGAGCGCCCCGTGGCCGCCATCGATCGCGGCCCGCACGCCGCGCCGGGCGAGCCCGGCGACCGTCCGCCCGCGGACCGGTGCTCCGGCGTCCACGCCCGCCCAGACCGCGAGCTGCGCCAGCTGCGCGATCAGCCCCAGCGCCGCCGCGCCGGCCCGCTCCCCGCCACCCCGCACCGCCGCCGCGAACTCGTCGCGGACGCGGCGCACCAGCTCCGGTCCGGAGACGAGGTCGTCCATCCGCCGCAGGCCGGCGACCCGTCGCTCGGCGTCCACGTCGAGCCCCCCGTCCGGTCCCGTCGCGCGTCCCGTCCGCACGCCCTTGTGCGCCGTCTCCGCTGTCCGCGTCGCGGCCGGGTTCGCCCGTGCTTCGGCTCGCGTCGCCCTGGCCGGAGCCCGCGGCGTGCCGGCCCCGGCCCGCTCCAGCCCGGCCTCGGCCGGCGACCAGGCCACGGCCGTCGCAACGGCCCGTGCAGCAAGCGGCGCCCCGGCCGGCGCCGTGGTCAGCGAGATGGCCGGCGAAGCGGACGGTGGAACGGCCGGCGCCCCGGCAGGTGCCACGGCTGGCGAAGGGTGCGGCACAACGGGCCGCGAGACGGCCGGCGGGGTGGGTGGTGGAACGGCGGGCGGCGCTCCGGCCGGCGCCGAGGCTGGTGAAGCGGGCCGCGAGACGGGCGGCGAGATGGCCGGCGAAGCGGACGGTGGGATAGCCGGCGCCGCGTGCGGGGCTCCGGCCGGCGTCGTGGTTGGTGAAGCGGCCGGCGAGATGGCCGGCGAGGCGGACGGTGGGATAGTCCGCGCTGCGCGCGGGGCCCCGGCCGGCGCCGAGGCTGGTGAAGCGGGCGGCGGCAGGGCCGGCGGCGCCGGCGGCGTGCCCGTCCCGGCTCGTGGTGGACCGGCTGTCGCGCGGTGCGGGCGGTCGGGCGCGCGGAGGCGGCGCGAGCACGCGGCCGCGCGCTGGAGGTCGTCCAGCGGCGCCTGCAGGACGAACGCCAGCCACGCCAGCCATGGCGCGCCAGGTATCCGTTCGCCGCGTTCCCATCGCGACACCTCGTGCCGTGTGATCGTGGGCACGTCGGCGGCCGCGCACAGCATCTCGGCCAGGCGCAGCTGCGACCGGCCCCGCGCCAGGCGCAGGCGTGTGAGCAGGGCGCCGAACGTCTCGGCGGCGGCCGGGATCTCGCCCGGTCTGGCAGGCATTCCTCACCTCCTGGAACCAGCGACCCCCTTCGCTCGCGGCACCAGGGACACAGGCCCGGACCCGGGGCCGTCGCGGACGGCCCCGGCCGAAGCAATGTCCACCCCGCCTTTCTACCCCAGAGGTACGACAGGATCCCGGCCCGTTCCGCAGTGCCTATCACCAGCCGTTCGGCACTAGAGTCAGGGCGTGGCTCTCGGACTTCCCTCTGTCATGACCGGTGGACCGGCATCGATCGGCGACCTGATCGCGGATCACGGGCCCACGTTCTCGTTCGAGTTCTCGCCGCCGAAGACGCCCGAGGGGGAGCAGCAGCTGTGGCAGGCGATCCGGGAACTCGAGTCGCTGCGGCCGTCGTTCGTGTCGATCACGTACGGTGCCGGCGGCAGCACCCGCGACACGACCGTGGCGGTGACCGAGCGCGTCGCGACCGAGACCACGCTGCTGCCGATGGCGCACCTGACCGCCGTCAACCACTCGATCGCGGAGCTGCGCAACGTGATCGGGCAGCTCGCCGGGGCCGGCATCCGTAACTTCCTGCTCGTGCGCGGCGACCCGCCGGGCGACCCGAGCGGGGAGTGGATCGCCCACCCCGACGGCGTGCTGTACGCGGAGGACCTGGTCCGCCTCGTCCACGAGGCCGGGGACTTCAGCATCGGGGTCGCGGCGTTCCCGTACAAGCACCCGCGCTCGCCCGACGTGGAGTCCGACACCGCCAACTTCGTCCGCAAGTGCCGGGCCGGCGCCGACTTCGCGATCACCCAGATGTTCTTCGACGTCGACGACTACCTGCGGCTGCGCGACCGGGTCGTCGCGGCCGGCTGTGACACGCCGATCGTCGCGGGCATCATGCCGGTCACCGCCATCGGCACCATCGCCCGCTCGCAACAGCTCACCGGCGCCCCGTTCCCGGCGGAGCTGGCCGCGCGCTTCGAGCGGATCGCCGACGACCCGCAGGCGGTGCGGCGCCTCGGCATCGACCACGCCACCGAGATGAGCCAGCGCCTGCTCGAGGAGGGCGTGCCCGGCATCCACTTCATCACCTTCAACCGGTCCACCGCGACCCGCGAGGTGTGGCAGCAGCTCGGCGTCGGTGCGCGGACCTGAGCCGCTCGGCTGGGACGGGTACTGCGAGCGCTGGTCCGAGACCCACGGCGGCTATGACCCGCGGTTGGCCCCGGCCCCGGTCCGGGGCTGGCTGCGGCTCTGCCATCGGCTGGGCGCCGGCCTGGTCCGCCTCGGCGTGCGCAGCCCCGGCGCGATCACGTCGATCGGGCTGCTCTTCTCCGCTGTGGTACCTGTGGCCGCCGCCGTCCCCGCCGGCCCGCTGGTGGCCGCGATCCTGGTCCTGCTCTCGGCGCTCGCGGACACCCTCGACGGCGTTGTCGCCGTGATCGCGGCCCGCGCCACGCGCCTGGGCCAGGTGTACGACGCGGTCGCCGATCGCCTCGCCGAGGCCGCCTGGCTGATCGCGTTCACGCTGCTGGGCGCCCCCGCGTGGCTTGCCGGGGCAAGCGGCGCGGTGATGTGGCTGCACGAGTACGTCCGGGCCCGCGCGGCCGTGGCCGGCATGGGCGACATCGGCACCGTCACGATCGCGGAGCGCCCGATCCGGATCCTGATCACGATCTTCGGCCTGCTCGCGGCGCTGTTCGACCCGCGCGCCGCGACCGTGACCCTGGCGGTCGCGCTGGCGGTGTCGGTCGTCGGCTTCGCGCAGCTGTGGATGGCGGTGCGCAAGGCCCTGCGATGACAAGGCCCCGCGGTGACGAGCGGATCAGGCCTCGCCGCCGCCGACCGCGCGCTCGAAGGTGAGCAAGGTGTCCACGAACATCCGCCGCTGGTCCGGGGTCAGCGGCTCCAGCGCCGTCCGCCACGCCGAGGCGCCGCGACCCAGCCAGCCGTCGATCGCCGCATGGTGCCCAGGCGCGATGCTCACGATCGTGCGCCGCCGATCGGCGTCGTCCTCGCGTCGCGCCAGGATGCCCTTGCGGCTCAGGTCCCCGACCATCAGGCTCACCGTCGCCGGGGCGACCTCCAGCCGCGCCGCCAGTTCGTTGACGCCCAGTGCGCCCTCGAACAGCAGGTACGCCAGCAGCGACAGATGGCGCGGGGCCAGGTTGAACGACTCCAGCTCCGGCGGCGGCGGCGTGCGCTTCGCGCGGCCGATCAGGCGCGGCATCAGCAGCAGGAGGGTGCGGATCGCCTCGTCGACCGACGTTGACACAGCTTTCTCCTCAAACTATCTTTGCTTGCAAAGCAAATACACACCACGGCAACCTGAGGATAGCCATGGCCGACTTCGACCAGCAGGTCATTGACGAGTTTCGCGCCTCCGGTGGGCGGGTCGGCGGGATGTTCGCGGGCGCCGACCTGATCCTGCTCACCACGACCGGTGCGCGCTCGAAGCGCCGGCGCACCTTGCCCGTGGGGTATGCCCGCGACGGCGAGCGCATCCTGATCTTCGCCAGCAACGGCGGGTTGCCCGGCCACCCGGCCTGGTACCACAACCTGCTCGCGAGCCCCAGGGTGACCGTGGAGCTCGGCGAGGACGTGTTCGACGCGGACGCGACACCGCTCGAGGGGGCCGAGCGCGACCGGCTCTACGCCGAGCAGGGGCGGCGCGTGCCGGCGTACGCCGCGTATCAGGAGCAGACGACGCGGGTGATCCCGGTGGTCGCCCTGCACCGGGTCGGCGACCGGGCACGGGCGATCGGCGAGGAGCTGGTGCGCATCCACGCGACCCTGCGGCGAGACCTGTCCGCGGTACGCGCGGATCCGCGGGTCCACTGCCTGGCGTTCTGCGCGGCCCTGCGCACCCACCACCTGAACGAGGACGGCGCGTTCCCGCGCATCGAGCGTCAGTTTCCGCAGGCCGGGCCGGTGCTCGCCCGGCTGCGGGAAGAGCACGCCGGCATCGCCCGGCGCATCGCCGAGCTCGGGGAGGAGCCCGACCCGGCGCTGCTGGACCGGCTGGCGCGCGAGCTCGACGAGCACTTCGCCTACGAGGAGCGGGCCTTGGTACCGCTGCTCAACCAGCTCCGATGAGATCCGCGACGATCTTGGCAGAAAGCATCACGAGCGGCAGCCCGCCGCCGGGGTGCACGGAGCCGCCGACCAGGAACAGGCCGGGGACCGGCGCGCGGTTGGGCGGGCGGAGCATCCCGGCGAGGCCGTGGCTCGCGGTGCCGTAGATGGCGCCGCCAGGGGAGCGGGTCGCGGCCTCCAGGTCGGCCGGGGTCAGCACATGGCGGAAGAGCAGGCGGTCGCGGACGTCGAAGCCCCGTTCGGCGAGCACCTCCAGCACCCGGTCGGCGTGGCCGGGGCCGGCCGAGCGCCAGTCGACGGGGCCCTGCGGGGCCGCGTTCACCAGGACGAACCAGGCCTCGCAGCCGTCCGGGCGGACCAGCGGATCGTCGGCGACGGTGACGAACACGGCCGGGTCGGCGACGGGCGCGGGCGGGCTGCCGAAGACGGCATCGAACTCGGCGTCGTAGTCGCGCGGGAAGAAGACCGTGTGGTGCGCGAGCCCGGGAGTGCGCCCGCGCACGCCGAGCAGCAGCACGAACCCGCCCAGGCTGCGCGCCGCGAGCCGGCGGGCCGGCCGTGGTCGTGGTCGTGGGGAAGGCAGCAGGTCGCGGTACACGTGCAGGGCGTCGGCGTTGGCCACCACGACGTCCGCGGCGACCTCGGCGCCGTCGTCGAGCACCACGCCGGCGGCGCGCGAGCCGGCCACGGCGATCGAGCGCACCGCGGTGCCGGTGTGCACGCGCACGCCCAGCGACTCGCAGCGCTCCAGCAGCGCGTCGGCGAGCGTGCCGAGGCCGCCGCGCAGGTACCAGCCGCCGAAGGCCAGCTCCGCGTACGGGATCGCCAGCAGCGCGGCCGGCGCGCGGCGCGGGTCGGCGCCGGTGTAGGTGGCGTAGCGCTCCAGCAGCATGCGTAGCCGCGGGTCACGCAGGTGCGTGCGGCCCAGGCCGCGCAGCGTCCGGCCCGGCGCGATGGCGGCCAGGTCGCCCAGTCGCCACGCGAGCCCGGCCATCCGCAGTGGGCCGGCGGGCGACGTCAGCACGTGCCGCCAGGACGCCGCCCAGACCCGCCCGGCCCGCCGCCACAGCCGGCGCCAGTCCGCGGCCGCGTCCGCGCCGAAGGCCGCCGCGATCCGCTCGGCGAACGCGTCGCCGCCGGTCGAGTCCAGGGTGGAGCCGTCGGGAAAGCGGTGGCGCACGATCGGGTCGAGTGGCACGAGGTCCAGCCCGCCCCCGCCGGTCGACGCGAACAGCTCCGCGGCGACCTGCGGCAGCGTGAACAGGCTCGGGCCGGTGTCGAACCGGAACGTGCCGGCCGCGGTCTCCCGCTCGTACCGGCCGAGCTTGCCGCCGACGGTGGCCGCCTGCTCGAACACGGTCACCCGGTGCCCGGCCGCGGCGAGCCGGGCGGCGGCCGACAGCCCGCCCACGCCGGCCCCGACCACGGTCACGGTCGCCATGTCGGGCGCCCCTTCCAGGTGGTGCGGCCGCGGCGCGCGTACGAGCGGGCGACCAGCCAGGCGAACAGCAGCACGGAGGCCGGGTGCGCCAGCGCGTCGGGGAAGGCCCGGCCGCCGCTCGCGCGCGCGGCGGCGACCCCCAGGGCGTACGCGAGCAGCCCCGCCCACTGTCCGAACAGGATGGTGACGGGAAGCACGACGTAGAGCGCCAGCAGGACGGCGAGCACGGCCGCGGCGCCCAGCGGCGAGCCGAAGGACGCCCACAGCGACTTGGCGTACCCGTCGGAGAGCTCCCGCCACGAGGTGTACATCCGGCAGCGCGCCAGCGCCGAACCGTCCGCGAGCGCGATCCGCCCGCCCGAGCGCTTCACCGCCCGGGCCAGCTCGATGTCCTCGAGCACCCGGTCGCGCACCGCCGCGTGCCCCCCGGCCCGCTCGTACGCCTCCCGGCGCACGAGCAGGAACTGCCCGCCCGCCGCGGCCAGCGACGGGCGCGCCGAGCGCTCCATCGCCCGCAGCGGCAGGAACGTCAGCCACGACCACTGCAGCAGGGGCTGGACGAGCCGCTCGCCGGCGCCCACCGCCTCGATGCGCGGATACGGGCTGAGCAGGTCCGCACCGCAGCGTCGCAACACGGCGGTGGCGCGCTCGACCGCGTCCGGGGCGAGCACCACGTCCGCGTCGAGGAACACGAGGACCTCGGCGTCGCCGGCCGCGTCGGCGAGCTGCCGGCAGGCGTGCGGCTTGCCCAGCCAGCCGGCGGGCAGCGCCCGGCCGGTCAGCAGCGTGACCCGGTCGCCGGCG
>NZ_JBEPDB010000169.1:0-6471 GCF_040300025.1 Dactylosporangium sp. NPDC000555
AGCCGGCCGGGTCCCCAGGCCGCCCCCCAGGCCGCCCCCCAGTTCGCACCGGCGGTCGCCTCGCCGGCCCCGGCCACCGCGGCGGTCGGCGACGGCTCGCCGCAACCGCGGCCACGACCGGCGACCGGGCTCGCGGCGACGAACGCCCGCCGCGTCCTGTGGCTCGCCTGGGCCGTCGCGGCGCTCGGCGTCTGCTGCCTGCTCAGCATCGTCGTCGGCACCAGGAACCTCTCCCTGGGCACGATCTGGGACGCGTTCGCGCACTACACCGGGACGGCCGACCAGTCGATCGTGCGGGAGCTGCGGGTGCCGCGCACGCTGCTCGCGCTGCTCGTCGGCGGCGCGCTCGGCATCGCCGGAGCGGTGATCCAGGGCGTCACCCGCAACCCGCTCGCCGACACCCAGGTGCTCGCGATCAACGCCGGCGCCGGCCTGTTCGTGGCGGTCGCGATCGGCCTGTTCGGGCTCTCCGGGATCACGGCGTACGTCTGGTTCGCCTTCGCCGGCGCGGCGGCCGCCATGGTCCTGGTGTATGCGCTCGCCGCCGTCGGCCGGGGCGCCGTCAGCCCGGTACGGCTGCTCCTGGCCGGCGTCGCGCTCGGCGCGGTCCTCGACGGCGTCTCCGCCGGCATCCGCCTGCTGCGCCCGCGCGCCTTCGACGCTCTGCGCTTCTGGGACGTCGGCGCGCTGACCGGGCGCAGGTTCGACGTCGTCGCCGCGGTCGCCCCGTTCATCGTGGCCGGGCTGGCGCTGGCCCTGCTCGTCGCCCGGTCGCTCAACACGGTCGCCCTCGGCGACGACCTGGCCCGCTCGCTCGGCGCGAACCTCGCCCGCACCCGCGCCGCGGCGGTGCTGTCGGTGACGCTGCTGGCCGGGGCGGCGACCGCCGCCGTCGGGCCGATCGGCTTCGTCGGCCTGATGGTCCCGCACGTCGCCCGCTGGATCGTCGGGCCGGACCAGCGCTGGATCTTCGCCTTCACGCTCGTCGGCGGCCCCGTCCTGCTGCTCGCCGCGGACATCGTCGGCCGGCTGGTGCTGCGCCCGGGCGAGCTGCAGGCCGGGATCGTGACGGCCTTCGTCGGCGCACCCGTGCTCATCTGGCTGGTCCGCCGGCGCAATGCGAGCGCGCTGTGAAGCGGACGGGCGCCGCCGTCGACTTCGGCCGCCGGGTGCTCGTGCTGCGCGCCGGCCGGGCCGTGTCCTCGCGCGTCGGGCTGCGCGGCGCCGCGACCTGCGCCGTCCTGCTCGTCGCCGCCGCGGCGGTGGCGGTGCTCGCGCTCGGCAGCGGCGAGTTCACCGCGTCGCCCACCGAGGTGCTGCGGGCGCTGGCCGGCGAGGGCTCGCGCGCCGTGCGGCTGGTCGTCGTCGAGTGGCGCCTGCCCCGGGTGCTGCTGGCGCTGCTGGTCGGTGCGGCGATGGGCCTGGCCGGCGCGATCTTCCAGGCCCTGACCCGCAACCCGCTGGGCAGCCCCGACGTCATGGGGTTCAGCACCGGCGCCTACACCGGCGTGCTGGTCTGCATCGTCTTCGTCGGGCGCGGCTATCCCCAGATCGCCACCGCCGCCTTCATCGGCGGCGTCGCCACCGCGGCGCTCGTCTACCTGTTCGCCCGCCGTGGCGGGCTCCAGGGGTTCCGGCTCATTGTCGTCGGCATCGCGGTCAGCGCCGTGCTCGCCTCGCTCAACCAGTGGTTCATCATCAAGGTCGGCCTGCACACCGCGATCACCGCGACCGTGTGGAGCCAGGGCAGCCTCAACGGCGTCGGCTGGGACCGGGTGGCACCCGCCGCCGTCACGATCGGCGCCCTCGGCGCGGCCCTGCTCGCGCTCGGGCCCCGGCTCGGGCTCCTCGAGCTCGGCGACGACGCGGCGGCGGCCCTCGGCGTGCGCGTCGAGCGCGTCCGGCTGGCCTACCTCGGGCTCGGCGTGGCCCTGACCGCGGCCGCGACCGCCGTCGCCGGGCCGATCTCGTTCGTGGCGCTCGCCGCCCCGCAGCTCGCGCACCGGCTGGCCCGCACCGCCGGCATCGCCCTGGCGCCGTCGGCCGCGATGGGCGCGCTGCTGCTCATCGCCGGCGACTGGGTGGCGCAGCACGCGTTCGCACCGACCCAGCTGCCCGTCGGCGTGGTGACCGCGTCGGTCGGCGGCCTGTACTTCGTGTGGCTGCTCGTACGGCAAGCGAGGAGACAACCGTGACCCGGCTGCGCGCCGAGAACATCACCGTCGGCTACCAGCGCCGGACCGTCAGCACCGGCCTCGACCTGGAGATTCCCGACGGCCGGTTCACCGTGATCGTCGGGCCGAACGCGTGCGGCAAGTCCACCCTCCTGCGCGCCCTCGCCCGGCTGCTCACGCCCGCCGCCGGGCAGGTCGTCCTCGACGGCAAGGCGATCCACGTCCACCCGGCCAAGGAGGTGGCGCGCCGCCTCGGGCTGCTGCCGCAGTCGTCGATCGCGCCCGAGGGCATCTCGGTCGCGGAGCTCGTCGCGCGGGGCCGTTTCCCGCATCAGCGGCTGCTGCGGCAGTGGTCCCGACAGGACGAGGCCGCCGTGGTGGCCGCGATGGCGGCGACCGGCGTCCAGGACCTGTCCGGCGAGCCGGTCGACACGCTGTCGGGCGGGCAGCGCCAGCGGGTGTGGGTCGCGATGGTGCTCGCCCAGCAGACGCCGATCGTGCTGCTCGACGAGCCGACCACGTTCCTGGACATCGCCCACCAGGTCGAGCTGCTCGAGCTGTGCCTGCGGCTCAACCGCGAGCAGAACACCACCATGGTCGCCGTCCTGCACGACCTCAACCACGCCTGCCGCTACGCCGACCACCTCGTGCTCATGAAGGACGGGCGGGTCGTGGCCGAGGGCGAGCCCGGCCGGGTCGTCACGGCCGAGCGCATCGAGGCGGTGTTCGGGCTGCGCTGCCGGATCATTCCCGACCCCGAGACCAGCACGCCGCTGGTGATTCCCCGCGCCGGCGACCTGCACCGCACGCCGGCACCAGCAGAGAGGACGCATGAAGATGTCCAGCAACCCGTTCGATGACGAGGACGGCACGTTCTTCGTTCTGGTCAACGACGAGGACCAGCACTCGCTGTGGCCGACCTTCGCCGTCGTGCCCGCCGGCTGGCGCATCGTCTTCGGCGAGGGCGGCGCGACCGCGCGCCAGGAGTGCCTCGACTACGTCGAGCGGCACTGGACCGACCTGCGCCCCCGCAGCCTGCGCGAGAGCATGGCGCGGGAATCGGCCCCAGCCGCATGAGATGGTCGCGCGTGATGCCGCCGGTGACCGGATCCCGGATCCTGTGGCGCGCCGTCACCCGCAACCGGAAGCGGCTCGTCGCCGGCAGCGCCCTCATCTGCCTGCACCAGCTCGCCGAGGCGGCGGTGCCGATCCTCATCGGCGTCGGCATCGACCGGGCCGTCGCGCCGGGCGACGGCCGCGCGCTGCTGGTCTGGGTGGCGGCGCTCGGCGTGCTGTTCGTCGCGGTGACCACCTGCTACCGCTTCGGCGCGCGCCAGCTCATGCTCGCCATCGCCAACGAGGGGTTCCTCATGCGGGGCGAGGTGGCCGCGAAGATCATGCATCCGAGGGGCATCCGCACCGAACTGCGCGCGGGTGAGCTGCTGACGGTGTCGAGCACCGACGCCGACAACGTCTCCTACCTGCTGGACTACATCCCGCGCATCGCCGGGGCGATCACCGCCACCATCGCCTGCGCCGGCGTGCTGCTGTCCATCGACGTGCCGCTCGGCGTCCTCGTGCTCGCCGGCACGCCGCTGGTGCTGCTCGGCATGCAGGCCGCCGCGCCGCGCATCACCCGCCGGGTGACCCGCCAGCAGGAGCTCGCCGGACGGGCCAGCGCCCTGGCCACCGACCTGGTCGCCGGGATCCGCCCGCTGCGCGGCCTCGGCGCCGAACGGGCCGCCGACCAGCGGTACCGCGACGTCAGCCGCCAGTCGCTCGGCGCCGCGCTGGCGGCCGCCCGCGCGCAGGGCTGGAACCTGGCCGCGTCGACCGCCGGCAGCGCCCTGCTGGCCAGCGGCGTGGCCGTGCTGGCCGGTTGGTTCGCGCTCGACGGGCGGATCAGCGTCGGCGAGTTCATCGCCGTCATCGGGCTCGCGCAGTTCCTGCTCGAACCGCTCGGGCTGCTCGCGATCGTGCCCAGCTGGGTCGCGGAGGCCCGGGCGTCCGCCGATCGCGCCGCCCTCGTACTCGCCGCCGGCGTACGGCTGCCGGAGGGCACCGAGCCCGTCGGCCCGGCGCCGCGGCTGGACGTCGTCCGGCTGCGGCACGGCTCCCTCGACGGGCTCGACCTGACGGTGCGCCCCGGCGAGCTCGTCGGCGTCGTCGCGGCGCGCTCCGCCGACGCGGAGGCGCTGATGCGGGTGCTGTCCGGCGGCGCGTCGCCGGAGGAGTACGACGGCACCGTGTCGCTCGGCGGCACCGCCCTGCACGAGCTCGACCTGGCCCGCGCCCGCGCCGCGCTGCTCGTGGAGCCGCACCGCAGCGACCTGTTCACCGGCACCGTGGCGACCAACGTCGCCGCCGCGACCGGCGGCGGCGCCGCCGCCGGGACGATCGAACGGCCCGACGGGTTCGACGAGGCGCTGGCGGCCTCGGCGGCGGACGAGGTCGTCGCGGACCACCCGGACGGCGCCGAACGCGTCGTCGCCGAGCGCGGGATGAGCCTGTCCGGCGGGCAGCGGCAGCGGCTCGCCCTCGCCCGCGCGCTCCTGGCCCGCCCGCCGGTCCTGGTGCTGCACGACCCGACCACCGCCGTGGACGCCGTCACCGAGCACTCGATCGCCCGGGCCGTGCGGGCGCTGCGGCACGGTGCGCAGGCCGGCGAGCGGTACGCGACGCTCGTCGTCACCAGCAGCCCGGCCCTGCTCGCCGTCGCCGACCGGGTCGTCGTGCTCGACGCCGGACGGGCCCGCGCCGAGGGCCGCCACGCCGAGCTCGGCACCGCCGACGAGGACTACCGCAGGATGGTATTGCGATGAGTATCGATTCCTCGCTGCCGGTCGCCGACCGGCGGGAGACACTGCGCTGGCTGCGCGGCGAGCTGCGGCGGCGCCGGGGCGGCGCGATCGTCGCGGCCGGGGTGGGCGTGCTCGCCGCCGCGGCCGCGGTGACCCCGGCGTACGCGCTCGGCGTGCTCGTCGACCGGGTCCGGGCCGGCGCCGGCGCCGCGGCGGTCGTCCCGGTCGCCGTGGTCATCGCGGCCGCCGCGGTCGTGGCCGGCGTGACGGCCGGCCTGTCGAGCTACCGCATCGCCCGCCTGGGCGGCGAAATCCTGGCCACGCTGCGGGAGAGCGTCGTCGCGCGGGCGCTGACGCTGCCCGCCAATCGGCTCGAACGCGCCGGCGCCGGCGAGCTGCTCTCCCGGGTCGGGCCGGATGTCGCGGCGGTCGGCAAGGCGGTGACGGACGTGCTGCCCACGATGATCGCCTCGCTGCTGCTCGGCACGCTGAGCCTGCTCGCGATGGTCGGCATCGACTGGCGGCTCGGCCTGGCCGGGCTGCTGGCGGTGCCGCTGTACGTGCTGGCCCTGCGCTGGTACCTGCCCCGCTCGGCGCCCATCTACGCCCGGGAGCGGGTGGCGGTCGCCGAACGCTCCCAGCTGCTGCTGGAGAGCGTGCAGGGCCGGCGCACGGTGCACGCCTACCGCCTGGAGGAGCCGCACCTGGCCGGGATCGACACCGCGTCGGCGCGCGCCCGCGACCTGTCGGTGTCGGTGTTCACGCTGTTCACCAGGTTTGTCGGCCGGGTCAACCGGGCCGAGTTCGTCGGCCTCACCGCGATCGTGGTGACCGGGTTCCTGCTCGTGCGCGCCGGCGCGGTGACGGTCGGCGGTACGGCCGCCGCGGCGGTGCTCTTCCACCGGCTGTTCAACCCGATCGGCATGCTGCTGTACACGTTCGACGAGCTCCAGGCGGCCGGCGCGAGCCTCGCCCGGCTGGTCGGCGTCGCCGGCATGCCGGACGAGGAGCGCGCCTCGGGGCCGGCACCGGCACCTCGCTCGGGCGCCGAGAGCGACCCGGACCGGGCGACGCTGGAGGTCCGCGACGTGGGATACCGCTATCCCGGCGGGCCGGACGTGCTGCACGGTGTGAGCCTGCGCATCGAGCCGGGCCAGCGGGTCGCCCTGGTCGGCTCCACGGGCGCCGGCAAGTCGACGCTCGCCGCCGTCGCGGCCGGGATCCTGCGGCCGGCGGCCGGATTCGCGGCCATCGGCGGGGTGCCGCTCGCCGACCTCGACCCGCCGGCCCTGCGCTCCCGGGTCGCGATCATCAGCCAGGAGACCCACGTCTTCGCCGGGCCGCTGCTCGAGGACCTGCGCCTGGCCCGGCCCGGCGCCACGGAGGCGGAGGTCGAGGCCGCGCTGGCGACGGTGGGCGCGGCGGGCTGGGTCGCCGACCTGCCCGACGGCCCGCACACGGTCGTCGGCGAGGGCGGGCACGAGCTGACCGCCGCG
>NZ_JBEPDB010000170.1:0-6134 GCF_040300025.1 Dactylosporangium sp. NPDC000555
GTCGGGTTGCCGGCCACGGCCGCTGGCGGCGCCGCCTCCCAGCTCCCGGTGCCGGTGACGGCGAGCAGGCCGCGCGGGCCGCGGGAGACGACGACGGCGCCGCACCCGGCGGCGAGCAGCCCCCGGACCAGCCCCCGGACCTCGGCCGGGCCGGCGCCCGGGCCGAGCAGCGTCGCGAGCTCCTCCGCGTTGGGCTTGGCCAGGTCCGGGCCGGCGGCGAGGCCCAGTCGCAGCGGCTCGCCGCTGGCGTCGAGCACGGTGGGGACGCCGCGCTCGCGTGCGGCCCGGATCAGCACGGCGTACGCGTCCGGGGGCAGGCCCCGCGGCAGCGAGCCCGACAGCGTCACCACGCGGGCGCCGTCGAGCAGTTCCCGGTAGTGCGCCACGAACCCGTCCCATTCGGCGCCGCCGACCACCGGCCCGGGCTCCCACAGCCCGGTCGCGTCGGCGCCGTCGGTGATCGTCACGGTGCGCCGGGTCTCGCCGGCGATCGGCGCGAACGCCGACGGCAGCCCGGCCGCGCCGACGAGCGCCCGCACGGCGGCGCCGGTGGCCCCGCCGAGCAGCCCGGTCGCCAGGACCGCCTCGCCCTGCGCGTGCAGGACGCTCGCCACGTTCAGGCCCTTGCCGCCCGGGCGCTCGTGCACGGCGCGCACCCGGTGCGTGGTGTGCGGCCGCAGCTCGTCGACGGCGTAGGTCAGGTCGAGGGCCGGGTTCAGCGTCACCGTCACGATCACCCGGCACCTCCACGGCAGGGGACAGACTGCATCAGCAGGTGTCGTGTCGGCAGCCCTCAGGCGAGCGGGTCGGCGAGCACGACCGATCGGGTCAGCAGGCGCGGGTGGTCCGGGTCGAGGCCCCGGTGCGAGGCGAGCGCGACGGCGAAGCGCTGGGCGAGGACCAGCTGGGCGAGCGGGTCGCGGTCGTCGCGGTAGGGCAGCGCGCCGGCGGCGAGCACGGCGTCGTCGAGCGACGCGGGCACCGCCCCGAACGACCAGACCAGGCTGCGCGGGCCGGCGACGGCGACCGGGCCGTGGCGGTAGTCCATCGCGGGGTACGACTCCGACCAGGCCTGCGCCGCCTCGCGCACCTTGAGCGCGGCCTCGTGGGCCAGCCCGACGGTCCAGCCGGTGCCGAGGAACACGACATGCTCGATCCCGGCCGGGTCGGCCGGCAGCGGGGCGGCCAGCGCGGCCGCGCCGTCGGCGGCGAGATGGCCGAGGTCCTCGCCGAACGCCGCGCGGGCCATCGCCAGCACCGTCGTCGGGAAGCGGGTCTGTACGACGCTGCGCTCGTCGGCGAAGCCGAGCAGGATCCGGGTGTCGGCAAGATCGTCGATCGGCTCGCCCTCGACCGCGGTGACCGCCACCCGGTGCACCCCGGCCGGCAGCCGGCGCAGCGCCTCGAGCACCTCCGTCGACGTGCCCGAGCGCGTGATGGCCACGACCCGGTCGTACCGGCGGCGCGGCACGAACTCCGACGCGCACACGGCGTCGGTCTCGCCGAGGCCGGCCGCCTCCCGCAGCTCGGCAAGGCTCTGGGCCACGAACCAGGAGGTGCCGCAGCCCAGGATGAGCGTCCGCGCGCCGGGGGCGGCGAGTGCGGCGCGGGCCTCCTCGGCCAGCGCGATCCCGCCGGCCCACACGGCCGGCTGGCTGGCGATCTCGAGCGCAGTGTCGTTCATGCGCGAACGCTATGCGCGTTCGCGCATCGTGCACAAGCTTTGCTGCGCAAGTGGACATTATAGATTGCACAGTTAGCTAGCCTGGCTCTCGCTTCGCTCGAGCATCAGTGGGGGGTTCCCACCCCACACCCCCCATGCTCGCTTCGCTCGCCCTGCCGGGGGCGTTGCCCCTGCGACCCCATTGTGGCGCTCGGCAAGCGCGCGATCCTTTCGGCTTTCGCGCGGAAACGGACTATCATCGCTGCGCGTTTGATCGTTCATCGCAGCACTGTCGATCGGAGTCTGGGGTGGTACGGAGTTCGTTGCGGCGGGGCGACCGCATGTCGGCCATCCTTGAGCGGGTGTCGCGGCAGGGCTCCGTCGACGCCGGTGGCCTCGCCGAGGAGTTCGAGGTCTCCACGGCAACGATCCGCCGCGACCTGCAGGTGCTGGAGGAGCAACGGCTGCTGTCGCGCACGCACGGCGGCGCCGTCGCCGTGGACGTGGCCTACGAGCTGCCGGTGCGCTACCGGGTGGGTCAGCACCGCGAGGAGAAGGCGCTGGTCGCCCAGCGCGCCGCCGCGCTGCTGCCGCGCGGCCCGCTCACGCTCGGCCTCACCGGCGGCACGACCACGTTCATCCTGGCCCGCCTGCTCGCCGACCGGGTCGACCTGACCGTGGTGACCAACGCCCTCAACATCGCCTCCGAGCTGGTCCTGCGCCCGCGGCTCAAGCTGATCATGACGGGCGGCGTGTCCCGCACCCAGTCGTACGAGCTGGTCGGCCCCATCGCCGATCAGGCGCTGGCCGGCCTCAACATGGAGGTCGCCGTCGTCGGCGTCGACGGCATCAGCGCGCGCGGCGGCCTGACCACGCACGACGAGATCGAGGCGCACACCAACGCGGCGATGATCCGGCGGGCCGGCCGGGTGATGGTGGTCGCCGACGGCTCCAAGGTGGGCCGCAACTGCCTGGCCGGCATCTGCGCCATCACCGACGTGGCCGTCCTGGTGACCGACGCGAGCGCGGACCCCGACCAGGTGGAGGCGATCCGCCGGGCAGGCACCGAGGTCGTGGTGGCCCGGTGAGTGATGGCCCGGTGAACGGAGCATTGGGTGCTCCGGCCGATCAGCACCGCACGCTGCGCAGCGCCTCCAGGAACTGCCCCGGCCGGGTGAACGCGGCGAAGTGGCTCGCGCCCTCGATGAGGACCAGTTCCTTCTCGGGGGCCCGGACCTCGGCGAAGTACTCCACGGCGGGGTCGATCAGCGTCACCACGTCCTGCGCGCCCTGGAACAGGTAGAACGGGACCTCGAACGTCGTGCCGAGCGCCCGTGCGTCGAAGCGCATGAACTGCTCGTACATCGCCGCGTTGACCTTGTTGAAGCCCTTGAGCCAGGCGGCCACGTCGCGCAGCGAGTAGTCGGGCTTGGTCAGCAACAGCGGGAACAGCAGCCGGAACACCGCGTTCGGGGTGGTCGGGTCGGTGGCCATCGACCACTGCATCCGGGTGCCCCACGCCTTGAAGTCCCAGGTGTGCGGGTCGGGGTCGAGCGCCTCCAGCGCGGCCACGCCCCGCCGGTTGCCGGCCGCGCGCAGCCGCTCCAGCGTCTCGGCCCGGCCTCGGCGCTCGTTCTCGATCATGTTCACGTAGAAGTCGCTGCCGACGTAGGCGCTGAACAGGTCGGGGCGGCGCCGGACCATCGGCAGGCCGACGATCGTGCCCATCGAGCCGGCCATCAGGATGACGCGGCTCTGGCCGAGGTGCTCGCGCACGTACTCGGCGACCTCGATGCCGTCGTCGACGAGCCGGTCGAACGTGAGCTCCTCCGGGTGCAGGCCGCTGCGCCGCAGCGTCCGGCCGCAACCGCGGCGGTCCCACTGTACGACGGTGAAGTACCGCTCCCACTCCCGCAGGACCGGGGTGAACACCGAGTACGGCGAGCCGGGGCCGCCGTGCACGACGAGCAGCACCGGGTTGGCCCGGTCCTCGCCGCGGATCTGCAGCCACTGCTCGACGCCGCCGATGCTGACGTAGCGGCCCTCGGCGATGCCGGCGGGGGTGTCGATGCGGGCCTCGGCGGCCCGCTGCCGCTTGCGGACGGCGCGGTAGGCGAGCGGCGCGGAACCGGCGGCAGCGACGGCGGCGGCGGTGACGGCGGTGGCGACGAGCACGGACATCGGGACCTCCCCTGGTCGGATCTGACAAGATTGACTGTACAGAAGTCTAATACGTTTGTTCAAGACGCGATTTTTAGACGTACGATCAGAGCCATGGGTAACCGGGAGAAGCTCCTCGACGGCGCACAGCAGTGCCTGCTCGAGAAGGGGTACGCGGCCACCACCGCGCGGGACATCGCAGCCGCGGCCGGGGTGAGCCTCGCGGCGATCAACTACCACTTCAGGACCACCGAGGCGCTGCTCAACGAGGCGCTGCGACGGGCGCTCGACCAGTGGGGCGACGAGCTCGAGCGGGCGCTCACCGGCGAGCCCGGCGGCAGTACACCTGCCGATCCGGGGGAGCGGTTCGTGGCCATCTGGGACCGGGTGATCGCATCGGTCACCGCCAACCGCTCGCTGTGGACCATGCAGTTCGAGCTCGTCACGCGGCTGGGCCGGCAGGCCGCGCCCGAGTCGCCGTGGGCGGCCGCGCAGGTCGAGGCGGAGGCGGCGCTGGCCGCGCTGTTCCACGGAATCGACCCCGCCGCCGAGCCCGAGCTGGCCCGGGCCGTGGGCGGGCTCTACCAGGCGCTGCTCGCCGGGGTGGTGGTGCAGCACCTGGTCGCGCCCGAGCGCGCGATGAGCGGCCGGGACCTGGCCCTCGCGCTGCGCGCCGTTTGCGAGCGGCTGGCCGCCTCCGGGTCCTCGGCCGCGGTGCAGAAGGTGTAAACCGCCCGGGTCGTGGTAGCGGAAGGGGCATGACCTCCAAGGACCGGCAGATCGCCGTGCGTAGGCGCCCGTTCACCGAGGGGGCGCTGACCACCGACCAGGGCATCCCGGTCGATGACACCGACAACTCGCTGCGGGCCGGCGCCCGCGGGCCCACCCTGCTCGAGGACTTCCACCTGCGGGAGAAGCTCATGCGCTTCGACCACGAGCGGATCCCCGAGCGGGTGGTGCACGCCCGCGGCTCCGGCGCGCACGGGTACTTCCAGGTGTACGAGCCGCTGGACGAGTACACGACCGCGGACTTCCTCACCGACCCGGACGCCCGCACGCCGGTCTTCGCGCGCTTCTCCACGGTCCAGGGCTCGCGCGGCTCCACCGACACGCCCCGCGACGTGCGCGGCTTCGCCGTGAAGTTCTACACCCGGCAGGGCAACTTCGACCTCGTCGGCAACAACATGCCGGTCTTCTTCATCCAGGACGGCATCAAGTTTCCCGACCTGGTGCACGCGCTCAAGCCCGAGCCGAACAACGAGATGCCGCAGGCCGCGTCGGCACACGACACGTTCTGGGACTTCGTCACCCTCCAGCCGGAGACCATGCACCACGTCATCTGGCTCATGTCCGACCGCGCGCTGCCGCGCAGCTACCGGATGATGCAGGGCTTCGGGGTACACACCTTCCGCCTGGTCAACGGCCATGGCCGCAGCACCTTCGCGAAGTTCCACTGGACCCCGGCGCTCGGCGTCCACTCGCTGGTGTTCGACGAGGCCCAGCTGGTCTCGGGCCGCGACCCCGACTTCAACCGCCGCGACCTGTGGGAGGCGATCGAGGCCGGCGAGTACCCGTCGTGGGAGCTCGGCCTGCAGCTCATCCCGGAGGAGCGCGCCTTCGACCTCGAAGAGATCGACGTGCTCGACCCCACCAAGCTCATCCCCGAGGAGCTCGTGCCCGTCACCCCCGTCGGACGGCTCACCCTGGACCGCAACCCGGACAACTTCTTCGCCGAGACCGAGCAGGTCGCCTTCTGCGTCGGCAACACCGTGCCCGGCATCGACTTCTCGGACGACCCGCTGCTGCAGGCCAGGCTGTTCTCGTACCTCGACACCCAGCTCACCCGCCTCGGCGGCCCCAACTTCGCGCAACTGCCGATCAACCGGCCGCTCACGCCCGTGCGCAACCACCAGCAGGACGGCTTCCACCAGGACGCGGTGCCGACCGGCCGCACCAACTACCACCCCAGCTCCCTCGGCGGGACGCTGCAGGTGGGGCCGGGCTTCATGTCGTACCCCGAGCACGTCGACGGCCCGAAGGAGCGCAAGCGCAGCGAGACCTTCGCCGACCACTACTCGCAGGCGACCCTGTTCTGGAACAGCATGTCGACCTGGGAGCAGGAGCACATCATCGCGGCGTACCGCTTCGAGCTCGGCAAGGTCACCGCGATGCCGATCCGCGTCCGCGCCGTCGAGCACCTCAACCGCATCGACCACGACCTGGCGGTGGCCGTGGCGCAGGGCATCGGCGTCGAGGAGCCGGTCAAGTCCGTCGACAACCACGGCCGCAGCTCGCCCGCGCTGTCCCAGGC
>NZ_JBEPDB010000171.1:0-6067 GCF_040300025.1 Dactylosporangium sp. NPDC000555
GGCGCCGTGCTTGCCGCCGATCCGCCGCCCGGGGCGGCGCGGGGCGCCGGCGACGAGCGCGACCCGTCCGGCGAGCGAGCCGGGTGCGGCGCCGGGGATTCCGGTGAGTGCTGGGTTCATGCTGGTCACGGTGCCAGGAAAACCTGACAGGGTACGTCGGTGTTTCCGCACACAGTCCCGTCCACACAGGACACCGCCGCGGCCCGCACCGCGCGATACCGTGAAGCTCGCATTCACGTGGGGTCGGCAGTCCGGGGTGTCGCATGAGGATCGGCGAACTGTCACGAATGACCGGTGTCAGCGTTCGCGCGCTGCGCTACTACGAGGAGGAGGGGCTGATCCGGCCCGCTCGCGACGGCAACGGCTACCGCGACTTCCACGAGGGCTCCGCCGAGGTGGTCCGCCAGATCCGCGGGCTGATCGACTCCGGCCTGCCGACCCGGATCATCCGCGACGTCCTGCCCTACCTCGACAATCCGGCGGACCTCTTGCCGCCGGTGCCATGCGCACACATGCTCGACCAGGTGGCTCGGCAGCGCGAACAGCTCGACCGCCGGATCGAGACCCTGACCCATAACCGCGACGCCCTCGACGCCTACCTGCGCGCCGCGCGAACGGCCGCCCGCGCGGCCGAGGAGGCATGAAACCGGGACCGTACCCCGGCTTGACCCTCACGCAAGCGTGAGGGTTTTAGCGTCCGGCATGACCTCACACACCCATACAACGGATACCTCGACGGCCACGACAGGACGGCCGCCGGGTATCCCCACGACCATGCGGGCCCTGCGGCAAACGTCGCTGAACGGCCCGCAGGACATGCGCCTGATCACCGACGCGCCGGTGCCGGCCCCAGGCCCGGGCGAGGTCCTGATCCGGGTCACCGCCGCGGGCGTCAACTTCGCCGACGTCATGCAGACCCACGGCACGTACCACGGCGGCCCGCAGGCGCCGTACCTCGCGGGCTTCGAGGCCGCCGGTGAGATCGTCGCTCTGGGCGAGGCGGTGGCCGGCCCGAAGCTCGGCGCACACGTCATCGGCGCCGGATACGGCGCATTCGCCGAATACATGGTGCTGACCGCGGCCGGCGTGGTGCCGGTGCCGGCGGGCTGGACCGGCGAGCAGGCGTTGGGCCTCATCCTCAACTGGGCTACCGCACTGGCCGCCCTCAGGCCGCTGGGCCGTATCGCCGCCGGCGAGACCGTGCTGATCCATGCCGCGGCGGGCGGGGTCGGTCAGGCCGCGGTGAAGATGGCCAAGCACTACGGCGCGACCGTGATCGCCACCGCCTCGTCGGGCAAGCACGAGACGGTGCGGGCCCTGGGCGCCGATCACGTCATCGACTCCGGTGGCGCCGACGTCACCGCCGAGGTCCTGCGGCTGACCGGCGGCAAGGGCGCGGACCTGGTGCTGGAGTCGGTCGGCGGCGCCGCGTTCGGCGCCAGCCTGGCCGCGGCCAAGCGGGTCACCGGCCGGGTCGTCGTATACGGCGTGGCCGGCGGCGAGGCTGCGATCACCAACTGGGAGCTGAACTTCAAACACCAGGTTCACGTGATCGGCCTGCACATCGGCGTGCTGGCGCAGGCCGCGCCGCAGATCTTCGGCGAGCTGATGGACGAGCTGTTCGCGCTCATGGCCGCCGGGGTCTTCACGCCCGGCCGGCCGACCGCGTATGACCTGGCCGACGGGCCGCGGGCGCTCGCGGACCTTCAGGCGCGGGCCACCGTCGGCAAGCTGGCTCTGCGGCCCTGAAACCGGACCGGACGCCGGGTGGTGGGGGGCCGGCAGTGCCCCGCCACGGCTTCGCGTTGGCCACCGTCACCGCGCGGCGCGCCGGGTGCGGGCCGTGGTGGTGCTCACCCTCGCGTTCGCCGCCGGGATGCCGCAGGGCCCGCCAAGACGGCGTCGCCTTGGTGGCGGTGGACGGCGCCATCGATGTCGACGCCGCCCCGGAGCTCCGCAAGACCATGCACGCCCTGTTCGACGCGGGCGGCACCCGCGCTACCCAGCGAGGGCCAGCCGGTGCCGTTACCCGGCCACCGCACCGGTATTCCGATCCCGGGCGGCCGCCTGAACCTCATCCAGGGCGACAACCACATCCTGCTGAATGCCGCGACGAACACCATGGCCAGCTCCGGCCCCTGGCCCGGACAGGGTCGTCATGCCGGCGCAGCGCCGTCCGCAGCGCCGTGGCCGGTCGCCGCCCGATCGCCGTCGCGCCGCTCGCAGGCCGTCCCGTCACGTAACCCGCCCGAGCACCGGTCCGGGGTGCGGCTGGTCACCCGGTCGGCCACTCGTTCAAGACGTGTAATCGGATCAGGGCTGCGTGGGAAAGCGGCCTCGTCAGGTCGGACACGTCGCCGTTGGTCGTGTAGTCGAGCAGGGCGATCGGGCCGGCCGCGGCCAGGGCTCGCAGCTGGGTCAGCTCGGTGCCGAGGTGATGGTCGAGGACGAAACGGTAGGCCGGCAGGTAGATGCGCCGGCGCGCGGTCTCGTAGTCGAGCAGGTCGGTGCCGTCGAGGCCGGCACGGTGGCCGCGGACCGGGCCGACAGTTTTCGGTCCGCGCGTGGTGGGTACGCCGTGGACGCGACGAAGGAGGAAGATGTGCCGCAGCAGGAGATGCGCCTGCAGTTCACGCTGGAACTGCCGCGCGATGCCGCTTTGGTCCGTGATGCGCGGCGGACCCTCGACGGGGCCCTCGCGGGTGCCGGCGTGGCCCAGGACTGCCGCGACGACATCCGGCTCGCGCTCACCGAGGCCTGCGGAAACGTGGTCTCGCACGCGAGCCTCGCCAGCAATTATCACATCGAGGTCACGGTCGACGAGAGCGAGTGCGTGATCGAGGTCACCGACGACGGAGGAGGCTTCGACCCGGGGCTGGTCGCGGCGGTGGCCGCCGAGGAGCCGGCGACCGAGCCGGTGCGGTTGCGTGAGAACGGTCGTGGCCTGCACGTTCTCGCCGCCGTGGTGGAGCGCCTGGATGTGGTCTCGGTGGAGGACACCGGCACGCTCGTGCGGTTCAGCAAGCACCTGACATGGGACCCGTCCGGGCGAGAGTAACCAGCCGTTCGGACGTATGCTTACCCGGACGAACGTACGATGCCACGCACATTCACGTAGTGAACATCGAGAGATAAGGCGGGACGCCGATGCAGGTCACCTCGACGGTCGACGGACCGATCGCCGTAGTCGCGGCGAGCGGGGAGCTGGACGTCGCGACCGCGCCGGAGCTGCGCGCCTACCTGCACAAGCTGATCGACGACGGCGCATCGACGCTGGTGATCGACCTGAGCGATGTCGGCTTCCTCGACTCCACCACGCTGGGTGTGCTGATCAGCGCGCACAAGCGCCTCACGGAGTCCGACGGCGTCGTCGAGCTGGTCATCCCCCACGCGCGGCTGCTGCGCATCTTCCAGATCACCGGCCTGGACCGGGTGTTCACCATCCACGAGTCACCGGCCGAGACCGCCGTCCAGTGACGGGCGGCCGTGGGCGGCGTTGAGCACCTGCATCGCCGCGCCGGCCGCGATCACGTCGCCGCCCAGCGCCGACACGGACACGGTCACCGTGAGCCAGTCGGCGCGGGGCACCTGCACGCGTATCGCCGAGGCCACCTCCTCGACGTAGAGGTCATGGTGGGGCAGGAGGTCCGTCCCCGCCAGCACAACGTGGCCGACGTCGGTGGTCTGCAACAGGTTGACCACCCCGACACCGAGCAGCCGCGCCGCGAGCGGCACGTCCCCGCCGGCCACCGCCCGGTCGTGCAGCACCTCCAGACAGCCGCGCCGCCCGCACACGCACCGCGGGCCGTCGAACTGCACCACCGTGTGCCCGAACTCGCCCGCGTTGGTGTGCGTGCCGCGATAGGCCGCGCCGGCGAGCCAGAGGCCAGCGCCGATGCCGGACTCGACCATGATGAGGACGCCATCGCGGAAGTCGCCGCCGCGGCGCCATGCCTCCGCCGTGACGCCCGCGGTCACGTCTTTGTCCAGGTGTACCGGCATCAGCAGGCGCTTCGCGGCGAGCTCCCGCAGCGGAACGTCGTGCCAGTGCCGCAGGCGGTGCGCGTCGCGGACGATGCCGTTGGCGTGGTCGAGCGGCCCGACCATGCCGATGCCGAGGCCGAGGATCCGCGCCGGGTCCACGGGCCGGCGCCGCAGCAGCTCCTCGCGGGCCGCGTCCACCCTCGACAGGAGCTGCTCGGGCGTGAAGTCGTCCGGCAGCGATACCACCTCGCCGGCCACCACCTCGCCGAGCAGGTCGGTGAGCACCAGCCGGACGCGGGTGCGGGTGACGTGCACGCCGATGGCATACCGGCTCGAGGGCACGATCCGGTAGATCGTGGCCGGCTTGCCCACGCCCCGGCGGCGCACGCCGGCCGGCTCGATGAGCCCGTCGCCGGCGAGCCGCGCGAGGACCTTCGACACCGCCTGCGGGGTGAGACCGGTCGCGGCGGCGATCGACGAGCGGTCGAACTGCGGTGCGGTCCGGGCGAGGCCCATCACGAGCGCGTCGTTGTACTCGCGCAGATATCCGAGGCCGGCACCGGGCGTGTCCACGACCACAATCGTATAACGCAACGCTGTTGCTAAAGTGGCGGCATGGAGGACCTCACCGCGGTTCGCCGCTGGGCCGCGCTGCTGGCCCTGTCCCTGGGCGGCTTCGGCATCGGACTGACCGAGTTCGTGGCCATGGGCCTGCTGCCGGACATCTCCGAGGATTTACTGCCGCAGTTGTACGCCCAGTCGCCCGCGAAGGCCGTTGCGCACGGTGGCTGGATGATCAGCGCGTACGCGCTCGGGGTGGTCGTGGGCGCTCCCACGATCGCGGCGCTGACCGCGCGACTGCCCCGCAAGACGCTGGTCGTGGGGCTGCTGGGGCTCTTCACCCTCGGTACCGTCGCGTCGGCTCTCGCTCCTGGCTTCTGGCCGGTCCTCGTCGCACGCTTCGTGGCCGCCCTGCCACACGGTGCCTACTTCGGCGCGGGCGGGCTCGTCGCGGCGTCGATCATCGGCCCCGGCAGCCAGGCCAAGGGGTTCGCCACCGTGCTCGGCGGACTGACCGCCGCGAACGTGTTCGGCGTGCCCCTCGTCACGCGGCTGGGCCAGACCGCGAACTGGCGGGTCGCGTACGTCGCGATCGCCGCGATGTTCGCCGTCACGCTCGCGTTCGTCGCGCTCACGGTGCCGAGGACCCCCGCCGACCCGACCGGCTCGCCGCGCGCCGAGCTGCGCGCCTTCCGCAGTCCGCAGGTGTGGCTGGTCGCCGCGACCGGCGCGATCGGCTTCGGCGGGTTCTTCGCCATCGACAGCTACATCGCGCCGGTCACCACGCACGTCGCGCACCTGTCCGAGGGCGCGGTGCCGTGGGTCCTCGTCGCGGTGGGCCTCGGCATGACCGTCGGCAACGCGCTCGGCGGCTGGGCCTCCGACCGCAACCTGCGCCGCACCCTGCTGAGCGGGTTCATCATCTTCATCGCGAGCATGGCCGCGTTCGCGGTCCTCGCCCAGAACCGCTACACGCTGTTCGCGGGCGCCTTCCTCGTCGGCGCCGCGGGACTGTTCATCGGCCCGGCGATGCAGTCGCGCCTGATCGGCGTCGCGCCGGGCGCCCAGCTGATGGGCGCCGCGGTGAACCAGTCGGCGATGAACGTCGGCAACAGTTTCGGCGCCGCGCTGGGCGGCCTGGTCATCGCCGCCGGCTGGGGATACATCGCGCCGAGCTGGGTCGGGGTGGCGCTGGGCACCGCCGGGTTCGCGCTGGCCTCGGCGAGCTTCGCCCTGGAGTCCCGCTCGTCGCGACGATCGGACCGCACACCGCGCGACACGGACCTGACCCCGGTCGGCTGACCCGCCGTCATCCTCCGGCGGCCTCGCTCGTCACCTTCCGGCGGCTTCGCCGCTCTTCCCCGCCCGCTTCGATGACGAACGCGTGCGGTCAGGCTCGTCACCGCGGCCGGTAAACGAACGTCGGGCCGGGCTTGTCACCGCGGCCGGTAGCGAACGTTGGGCCGGGTTCGTCATCGCGGCCGGCAACGAACCTCCCGCCGGGCTCGTCACCGCGGCCGGC
>NZ_JBEPDB010000172.1:0-6063 GCF_040300025.1 Dactylosporangium sp. NPDC000555
ATCAGGCCCGACAGCACGAGGTTGGTGATCTGGATCCAGCCGAGCGAGCCGTTGGCCAGCAGACTCCAGGCGTGCCGGGAGATGTCGAAGTTCTCCCGGGTCAGGGCCTGCGCGAGGCTGACGGTGACGTAGAACGGGCCGGCGAGCACGCCGTAGCCGAGCAGCGAACGGGTCACGCGGTTCGCCCGGATCTCGGCGGTCGGAGCGGCGGCGGTGGCAGTGGCGGCGGTGGGGGCGAGCGTGGCGGTCATGGCTATGTCCTTTTCCTAGTGGCTGCCTTCACCTGTGCCTCGAACGGCGCCGCCGCGATCCGACATCGCGGCCCAGAATTTTTTCCGCCCCCATCGCACGCGCCACTACCAGCGGTTCTCCGTCACGATCCGCGCGATGCGGCGCCCCGCCGATCGGGATTCTTCGCGACCGCACCACAGGGCTGACCGGCACGGTCGACCTCGGATTGTCCCTCACCGGCGTCGTGACCGGGATCGGTGCGGAGGTCACCGGCTTCTCGGTCGGCGACACGATCGCTGCTCTCCACAGCGACTTCCGAGCCCAGGCCCGCGCGCACGCCGAGGAGACGGTCGTACCGTCGGCAACCGCCGCGCTGCTGCCGGCCGGCCTCGATCCGGTCGACACGGCCTCCCTGCCCCTCGACGCCTCGACCGCCGCGCGGCTGGTGAACCGGCTCGGTCCCGCGGCCGGGCGCACTTTGCTGGTCACGGGCGCCGCCGGCGGCGTGGGCGGGTACGCCGTCGCGCTGGCCGCCCACACCGGCTGGACCGTGACCGGACTGGCCCGCGAGTCCGATCGCGACTTCGTGCTGCGCGCCGGGGCTTGTGAACTTGTCACGCAGCTGCCCTGACCATCGTTCGATGTCGTCGTCGACGGCGCAGTCCTGCACGCCGCGGCCCTCGGCGCGATCCGCGACGGCGGCACGTTCGTCGGCGTGGCCTCGGCGTCGCCCGCGACGGGCGAGCGGGGCATCGAGACCCACATCCTGAGCGTCGAGCCCGACGGTGCTCAACTCGCCGAAATGCTCGCGCTCGCCGCCTCCGGGGTCCTGGAACTGCGGGGTGGCCGGCCGGGTGCCGCTGGCTCAGGCCGCGACCGCGTACGACAAGGTCGCCGACGGCGGACAACGGGGACGGTGGCTGCTGCTGCCGTAAGGGCCCTGCGGTAGCGGCGGATCGGTTGCCGCATCGCGGCGTTGGCCATCCGCTGGCCGTTGTCGATCTGAGCGTTCGTGGTTTGTCGCGGCGCGGGCCGCTGAGATTTGGTTGGTCGACGGTCGCGCCTTCGTGCGATGCTGCCCGTCGTGACGAAAGGCAAACCGGTCGTACTGCAGGTGTACTGCCGTGTCGAGGTCGTGATCGATGATCCGGCAGCGGTCACCGAGCTGGCTGTGCGACGGCTACGAGATGCGAACATCGACTGGTCGCGTGAGCAGGACACGGTCGAGGACGCCGCGGCCGAGCTGCGCGCGGACTTGGTGCAGGCGCTGGCCAGCGTGGTCGATCCAGACCGGATGCTGGATGGCGTACCGGGCGCGGAGATAAGACGAGGACGGTGGTGGGCCGAACGCGGCGGACCCTCGGCCCGGTTCCAGCCCGGCTTCACGGAGTCGGGTAGCGACGGACGAAGACGAACCTGAAGCGCCTATGCCGCAACGGAATCCGGCAGGTGGACACGCAGCGCCGGTCCCCGCCGTGCGGAATCCCATCCGGCGTCCCTCGCGTCCGTGATGCACCGCGCGACCAATGCCGGCGTCACCACACCGTTCGGAAGACCCAGCCAGTTGTTTCGAGCCTCCATTCGGCCCCGCCGCTGTCGGTACGCTCGGCCGGTGGATTCGACGTTGTGGGACGCACAACCGGGTTGGCTCAATACCGCGAGCTACGGGTTACCACCACGGCGGGCCTACGAGGCGCTGCAGGCGATGCTCGGCGACTGGCGTGTGGGGCGTACCTCGGCGGACCAGTGGAACGACTCGACCCAGCGGGCGCGGCGCTCGTACGCGCGTCTGATCGGCGTGGCTGCCGAGGATGTGTGCGTCGGGGCCCAGGTGTCGCAGGTTCTGACACCGGTCGCGGCCGGGCTCGCCGGACGCCGCTTCCTGGTGCCGGAGATCGAGTTCACCTCCAACGTATTCCCGTGGCTGCTGGCCGGACAGGTACGGACGGCGCCGGTGGCCGCGCTGCCCAGCCGGATCGACTCGTCCGTTGATGTGGTCGCGTTCAGCCTGGTGCAGTCGGCCACGGGCGAGGTCGCCGACTACCCGGCGATCGTGGCCGCCGCCCGGGCCTGCGGCGCCCTGGTCGTGGTGGACGCAACCCAGGCGTGCGGCTGGCTGCCGTTCGACGGGTCGCTCGCCGACGTGGTCGTCACCGGCACGTACAAGTGGCTGATGTCGCCACGCGGTACCGCACTGGCATATCTCGACCCGGGCCTACGCGAACGCCTGACCCCGTGGGCGGCCGGTTGGTACGCCGGCGAGGACGTTCACGACTCCTACTACGGTCCACCGCTGCGGCTGGCCAGGACGGCCCGTCGCTTCGACATCTCACCGTCCTGGCCCGCGTACGTGGCGACCGCTCCCGCACTGGAACTGGTCGAGGAATTGGGAGTGGCGGCGATCGGCGCACACAACGTGCGGCTGGCCAACCGGTTCCTCGCCGGTCTGGGCCGGCCGCCGGGAAACAGCGCGATCGTCGTGGTGGACGTGCCACAGGCCGAGCAACGGCTCAGCCGCGCCGGCATCCGCGCCGCGGTACGCGCCGGACGGCTGCGGGCGTCGTTCCACGCCTACACCACGGACGCCGACGTCGACCTCGCCCTCAACGCCCTGACGGCGTGACGCCGGCTTTCCTACTTGTCGCGCTGTCGGTGCACCATCTCGGCGATCCAGATGGGCGCGAACGGAGACGTACAGCCCGGGGAGGTCGGGTAGTCCTTGAGCACCTCCAGGCGCTCGCCGATGTCGATCGCACGGGCGCGGTGCTCGGCGTGCTCGATGCCGATCTGAGCCAGGCAGTTGTTCATCGCCCACTGCAGGCGGTCCGGGGCGTCTTTCATCTCCGCCTCGATGGCGTCGAGCAGTCCCGCGAGGTCGAGGCCCTCGGGCGTCTTCGTCACGCGTTCGGTGGTCAGCGCCCAGCCGGCACTCGCGGCCACCGGATCCGGATCGGCGAACCAGGTCAGGCGCAGCTCTTCGGCGTGCGGGTTCTTCTTCACCACGTAGTTCACGAGCCAGTCGTGCACCTTGGGTGTGCGCGCCTCGCGCACCATGACGTCCAACTCGTCACGCTCGAACGCCTTCGGGCGGCAGATCAGGATCGCCAGCAGTCTCGCCGCGGTGTCATTCGTCTCCCAGAGCCGGCCCGCGAGCTCCTGCTGCGTCTTCAACCGTTTCGCGAGCGCGCGCAGCTTGCTGAGGTTCACACCGTGATCGTCACCGTGTTTCTCGTTCACCTCCCGTGCCCTCGGGTCCTCGAGCCCGGCCAGCTCGGCCAGCACCTCTGCCACCATCGTCTCGGTCGGCGTCGTGTCGGCCACCTCAGCCTCCCCGTCCATCATGTGAGAGATCAGCGTACGACGGAAGGTCGGTGCGCGCGCCCCGCTGCCTCACCAGGCCGGGTCGAGGTGGCATCCTGTCCCGGATGGCCGAACCGATCACTCTCCCGCTTGCCGATGCCGAACTGGCCGCCTTCATTGAGGCCGTTCGGCAGAATCCCGGACTTCCTGCCGGTGCTGTGGGAGCGGTGGAACTGCGGCGCGCGCAACGGCGCCGTGTCGAAGCGCGCCCCCCAGGCCCGGAGATCGCCTGGGTCGAGGATCTGACGGTCGGTTCGACTGCCGTGAAGGCCCGCCTCTACCGGCCGTCGGCGGTGGCTCGGCCGCTGGTGGTGTTCGTCCACGGCGGGATGTGGACGATCGGCGATCTTGAGTCGCACGACCGGGCGTGTCGCCGCCTGGCGCTCAAGACCGGCATGTCCGTATTGAGCGTCGACTTCCGCCGAGCTCCGGAGCACCCGTGGCCGGCGGCCGTCGATGACTGTGTGGATGTCATCCGGTGGGCGGCGACCAGCGGGGGCTCGAGCGTCGGCATTGAGGGCCCGACCGTCGTGATGGGCGACAGCTCTGGCGGGAACCTCGCCGCGCTCGCGTGCCTGCGCCTGCGCGACGAAGGCGGACCACTGCCCGCCGCCCAGATTCTCGTCTATCCCAACACGGATCTGACACTGTCCTATCCCAGCGCGCGGACCAAGGCCACGGGTTGGGGCCTGGTCACCGACGACGTCGCGTGGGGGGCTGAACAATGGGTCCCGGACCCTTCGCGGCGCGCCGACCCCGACGTCAGTCCGGTTTTCAGGGCCGACCTCGGCGGGCTGCCGCCGGCCGTCGTTGTCACTGCGGAGCACGATCCGCTTCGAGACGAGGGCAACGCGTACGCGGCTCGGCTGGCGGCCGCGGACGTTCCGGTCAGGCATCGCTGCGAGGCCGGGATGGTGCACGGGTTCCTCACCCTCGACACCGTCTCACCCGCAGCGGCGGCGGCCGGAGACCGAGTTTTCGCCGACGTCGCCGATCTGGCCGTCCACCTCCGGTGATATCGCATCAGCGGCGTTGGCGTGGCGTCCCTCGGAGCATTCGCGTCGCGGTGGCCGTTCAGGCTGTTGTCCTGGCGTACGGCGGCGTCGTCCATGTGATCCAGCTCGTCACCGGCGGGTGGCCTCCTTATCCGTGGTGGCCGATCTGGCTCGCGGTCTACTTCACCTCGTTGACCCTGCTCGACCCGCTGGCGGCGGCACTGCTTGTGGCCCGGCGGGCGATCGGGCTCTACCTCGCCGCCTTCATTCTCGTCACCGACGCGGCTGCCAACTGGTACGCCACGTACTGTCTGCCCGGTGGCACCGCAGTGGCTCGAATCGCCCAGGCTGTGATCAGCGTCCTCGCGTTGGTTTCGCTGCTCCTAGTCCGATACGCACGGCCCTGGATGTCCCGCCCTCGGCAGGAGGAACCGAGCCGCAAAACCTGAATGCGCCGCCGGCCGCGCACGACGTCACGGCCGGTCACGTCAGCTCAGCGGCGTTCGGTAGAGAACCTCGACGTACACGATGTCGTCGTGCAGCACGTCGAGGATGAGGTAACCCGGCCACGGCGGTTTGAGGCAGACATTGCGGTGGCCCTTGCCGTAGGCGCCAGATGGCTTCGGCGCGGTGTAGAAGCTCTGGCAGAAGTCGTCTCCGCAGCCGCAAACCTGGACGATACGCAGCCAATCGACCTGATCTGTCAGTCGATCCTCGCCGTGCGCGCCAAGGGCCGCGGCGAGCTCGGTGGTGAAGATCGGCCAGGTTTTGCACAGTAACGGTGCCTGAGCTGGTTGGTTGTCCACGAGCACACAGGCTATCCGCTCGACCTTCCAAGGCCCACGTATTGAAAGCGACCGTCAATTGGCTGGCAGCGGCAGCCCGCGAGCAAAGTCTCCGCACTCATGCGCCCCCGGCGCCCACAGTGCACGGGTTCTCCATGATCACGGAGCGAACGTGCTGCTCCGTGTGCATTTTTACTCCGTGATCACGGCGAACATGATGGTCGGTCGACGCGGATCGCAAGCACGGACTGCGCCGCCCGAACTCGGCTTCTCGCGATGCCAAGCGCCCACTTGACGGTCACTCTTAGGCCGCGACGAGGGACGTAGCCGCAGGTGCGCGGCCTCGGCAAATGATGTAGACCGCCCCAGCGCGCCCGCCAACCCTCGCTAAAGATGAGGACCGATCGGGCGGGCCGTATCGCGTAGGCCCCGTTCGACCTCCCCGGCCACAGCAAGCAGCGGGCGGCTCAGGCGGTGGGCGGCGAACCCGGTCCGGCCGGCGACGCCGATTACCCCGACCAGGTGCTGCCGGTGGTCGCGGATCCCGGCGGCGATGCAGTTGTACCCGAGGGTCGACTGCTCCTGTTCGACCGCCACCCTAGATGATTGATGCCTTGAAGATTCAGTGGTCGTAGGCGATGAGGGACCGTTTGACTGGGGCGCCGATGGTCCAGTTGTGCCAGATCACGGCG
>NZ_JBEPDB010000173.1:0-5984 GCF_040300025.1 Dactylosporangium sp. NPDC000555
CTCGGTGCACGGCTCGGTGCAGGGGCCGGTGCCGCCCTCGCCACCTCCGCCGCCGGTCACGCCGACTGACCAGGCACAACGTCCCGCGAGCAGCACCGCGGCAGACGACCGTGAACCCGCGCCGCGTCACGTGGACAGCGACGGGCGGCCCGGTCCTGGCCCAAAGCGTCGTCGCGCAGCCACGCCACAGCTGCGCCGGCCCGCCGGTCCGGCAACGCATCGAACGGTCGGCGGAAATATACGGCCACCGGTGCATCGCGGCCGTCGTTCGACAATGCCGCGCACGACCGAGCGGCAATTCCACCGAACACCCCGCACGGCAGGAACAAGCAACCACTGTCCCCATGGACCACCGGTGCAGACTCCCGAATGACGTGATCGCAGCGAGCATGCCGCCGGGATGTGACCGCCACGGGCATACCGTCCACATCGGACAGTGCTGGAAGCTGGGCGAAGCCCTCGAAGATCCACCTACGGATGAGGACTCCATCCGTGACAGGGCCCGGCAAAGTTGCGAGATGTCCGAATTGCCCCACCGTGCTGTTGCCACTCAAAGGCCCACGAACAGGGGGCCGGATCGCGATTGGTGTTCCAAAACGGACAGAACTCGACTTGTCGGGGCCCTGCCATCCGTGGTCGCCTACCGTGCCGTCCTTTGACATGCCGAGACAACCGGTCCGCTACGTGTCGTGCCTGCCAGCCATCGAACGCCGCACCCGCCGCACCCGACTGGCCCCGGACAACCGGGCCCACAACGCGCTACTGCGCACCAACGTGCACCCGGCGAACGCGGCTCCGCGCTGCTCACCAGCCGTCGGCGCACCCACGCCACCGCCAGCCCGCCCCACCATCGGTGACACCGTCCGCGCTGGCTGAGATCACGTCAATGTAGACGCACCGCTCAGTGTCCTCGGGCGTGCGCACACCTGATAGGAATGTGACTGCGTCGAGGTCGGTCTCGGCGGACAAGGAGATCATGCTGTGTTCGCGGTGCTTTCCAAGCTGGCGGAGATCCTTGCCAAATTGGGGCACAGCCTCTTGGTCCACCGACGCACCATCAAGGACGCCGACGCGGCTGCCGCGATGCTCCGGTGCGCGACGGCGCTGCAGGACCTTGTGTGTACGCGGTGAGCGGCTGCTGGCCCTGGCCGACGAGTTGGTGGACGGCGCCGGGCGGCTCGGTGCGGCCGAGGAATTCGCGGACCTGGTGGAACGGCAGGCAGCGAAGGTCGATTCCCTGCGATCCGCGCTCGCCGACGTCCAGCCGTTGCTGGCCACCGTCGATGCGGGAATCTACCTGGAGCTGGTGCCGTTCCTGGACGTGAAGTCCGGGCTGATGACGCGCTGGGGCCAGCAGGCAGCCTTGAGCCGGTTCTCCACGACGACGTTGTTCTTTCTGCCCGCGGAGACGTTGGACCGCGTCATCGCGATCGGGAAGGCGCACGCCAGTCCGGACGGGCTGACCGAGGAACGTTCGGGTTACCTCCTGGCCGTAACCGATGGCATCCGGGCAGCGCGGTCCGGTGAGGTGCGCGACGTGAGCCGTGCGGTGCCGGCGCGGCAGGTGGCCGTGGTCAAGCAGGAGATCGCGACGGCCAGGACCGACCTGGTCCGGACCAAGGACCTGTGCGGGCAGTTGCTGGCCGCCACGCGGGAGGCCGTCGGGCCGGAGGTGATGGCGCGGCTTCGCCGGACGCTGGTGCCGAAGCCGAGCCACGATTAGCGCGAGCCGCGCCGGCCCTTCGCGGGAGCGTGGATCTTCGCGTACAGCTCCGGGTCCTGCGGGAATCCGGCGCGGGCGAACGCGTAGCCGCCGATTTTGGTAGCCAGGAGTCTCACGCTGCTGAGGCCCAGCGCCTTGGCGAGCTGTTCGGTGTTGTACTGCAAACGTTGGAACAGCCCTTGTCCCCTCGCGCCCTCGGCGATGCGAAGCTCGTCGATGTGGATCTCACCCGCCCGGAGATCGAACCGAAGCTGGAGCAGGGCCTGGACCTCTCCGCCGCCGCGGAGGACCAGGTCGGCGCTGCCGGCGCCATCCGGATAGAGGGTGATGGCTGCCTGCGCTCCGCTCAGCCGGTTTGTGAGTACGTCGGCGAACCCCGCCGGGGTGATCGGGATCAACGCCTTCCAGGTCGTGACGAACTCCTCGTCCAGCTGGACGACGGACAGCCGCGGCCGCACGGCCTCGAAGTCCGCCACGGTCAGGGACGCGACCGCCGCCCTGACGTCGGCGCGGTCCTCGGCCACGGACGGTGTCAGGACCACACCGGCGGCGCTGCGAGTCAAGTGGTCCCATACCGGATTCCGCGGGAAGGGCGGCAGGAACCAGTTGGCTCCGATCGCTTCCCAGCCCCGCTGCCACCAGGCGACAGCTCGAAGCGACCGCAGTCCGAACCGGACCGCGCCGGCGATGACGCAGCGCACGTACAGACCCCGCCACACCACTGCTCGTCCCGCCAGGACTCGTGGCGGCCGTGGCGAAACGCTCAGCGTCCGCCACCATCTCGACATAGCTGGTCAACGGCGGGGCGTTCGATATCACCACGGGGACTGGCGCCTGGAGGACCACGACTGAATCCTCCGGCGCGAACACCACGTTGTCGGCGAGGACGATCAGCGGCCGGACATCGTTGCCATCGATCATCACGAACTCCAGCGCCGCATCGCCCATCGGCGTGAAGCTCTTCGTGACGCGCTTGACATCGCAGACCGGCAGGCTGAGCGTCTCGCCGATCGCGGGGACGACGACGGACACCCTTCCGCCGGCCACGGTTGGCTCCAGTCCCAGTACCTCGGAGAAGGCGGAGGCAATCTGGTGAGCCATCGCCGCGTCATTCCGCTCTCGGTTCTTGTTCGCCTCCACCATGCCGCGCACCCCGGCGAAGGGTTCGAGGTTAGCGCGCACGAGTCGGGTCAACGAGTGCTCTTCACCCAGGACCTGGAGGCAGTCGATGAGGGTTTGCTCGAGTACGGCAATGGCTCGCTGAGGCTGCCCGACCGCGAGGTACACGGTGGCAAGATCGTTGCGCGTGGACAGGGTGCCGGGATCATTCGCCCCCGTGACCCGCACCCGCTCCGCGACGGCCAGCTCGAACAACGGAATCGCCAGTTCAGGGCGCCCCTCGGCCAGCCATCCGGAGAACCACACGTGAGCGAGGTCGGTGAGCGCGGAAACCGTCATGCGATCATCCGCACCGAGCAGACGCACCACGCCGGCCCCTTCCTCCAGCGAACTCTCTCGATGGCCAGAAGCGCAAACAATACCCTGACAGGCGGGCGTCAACGGCGGCCGGCGCTACGGTCCGGCCGTCACCGTGACGAGGTCGCCGACCCGCAGATGCCCGCCTTGACGGACCGCGCCGTAGGCACCGACGCACGTGAGCGTGCCCAGGTCCAGCACGGGGACGCGGTTGACCCGGGCGGCGGTGCGCAGCACGTCCGGGTCCTCGGTCAAGCCGTTGCCCTGCGCGAGGGTCGGCACCGCGCATCGCGGGGTGGGCGCGACGACGTGGACGGTCGCCTCAGCGCCGAGGATCAGGTTCCGGCCTGGCCAGGTGTTCTCGGAGAACGGCACGTCGTCGTACATGCGCACCACGATGTTCGGCCGGAAGCGCCGGGCGTCGATCGCGTGCCGGGGATGTTCGCGGGCCAGCGCGTCGAGCGTCGCCGTGGTCAGCACGTGTACGGCGGCGAAGTCCACGAACGTGTCGCCCGGCGTGCCGGCCGCCAGCGAGCCACGGGTCAGTGCCCCCGGCGAGGGTTCCGTAGCGGGCGTCAGCCGTTCGAGGGTCGCGCCCTCGGGACGGGTCCCGGCCAGCCGCACCGGACGTCCAACAGCCCCGGACAGCAGCCTGTCGGCCGTCGGGTCATCGTGGCGGACGACCGTGCCGTCGGCGAGCGTGATCGCGACCTGCCCGCCGGCGTCGTGCCGGGCGGTCATGGTCAGCAACGTGCGCCATTTGCGCGGGTTCTTCGCGCTGGCGACGAGGCCGGTCCGCTCGTCGATCAGCGCGTACCGGCGGTCGCCGTCAATACCCGTTTCGTCGAGGACGGCGGTGCCCAGCTCTTCGCCGAGCATCGACTTGACCGGATAGCGGCCAATCCAGACGATCTCCCCCGCCGGTGGCCTCCAAGGGATCCGCATCACTGACAAACCGTAGCCGGTGCACCGAGGTCGTCACCGGATCGGGCCTGCGTCTGGCTCGGTGAGGTATTGGCGCAGGGCGTGGGCGTCGTGCGCGGTGGCGGTGATCAGCGATGCCGGTCCAGCCAGCGGCATGCGTACGGCGGTGGGGCCGAGCACGACCGGCGCACCCGGCGCTTCGCTTGGGTGAACGTGCAGCAGCGATCCGGTCGCTTTGGCGGTGCCGAGGACTGCTGGTCCGGACCAGCCGTCGGCGCCGGGACCGATGTCGAGTCTCTGGCACAGCAGTGGCCGTCCGGCGTAGGTCACCGACGTGATGATGGTGACGTCGCCGGGTTGATCGTTGTGCCGGCCGCAGACGAGCTCGTCGCGCCACAGCAACGCCGCGCCTTCGGCGACGTCGATGGTCGCGGCGGTGGTGTGGCGGCAGCCGGCGGCGGCGATGGTCTGTTCGGGCAGCCAGTGCAGCGTCGCGCCGGCGGCAACGGACGCGCGGACGGTGACATGCGAGCGGGCACCGGTACGCGAGGGCAGGGCGAGCGACGCGGCAACGGCGCGAAGGCACAGCGTCGCGTGTGGCCTGACTTCGATGTCCAGTCGCAGGTCGTCCCCGCCGAGCGGGCCGGCGGCTCCGCCGACCAGGTGCACGGTGGCCGCGCCGGCGTAGACGTCGGTTCGGCGCAGCAGCAGGGGGGTCTCGCCGCGTAATTGGGCGAGCCGGGTGCCGCCGCGGCCGTCAGCCTCGGCGACAACCCTGGCGCGCGCACGCATCAGTGGGTCTCGGCGTGTGCGTGGTGCGTGCTCTGGCGATGGGCGACGAGGTGGCGTACCCAGTCGGCGACCGTGGTGGCGTGCTGGTCGGTCGCGATCGACAGGAAGATGGTGGGCAGCCGGCCGCGGCGGGCTCGGGCGTCACGGTCCATGACGGACAGGTCGGCGCCGACCATGGGCGCCAGGTCGGTCTTGTTGATGACCAGCAGGTCGGCGGCGGTGACCCCGGGCCCGCCCTTGCGGGGGACCTTGTCGCCGCCGGCCACGTCGACGACGAAGATCTGGTAGTCGATGAGTCCTTTGCTGAAGGTGGCGGTGAGGTTGTCGCCGCCGCTTTCCACCAGCAGCAGGTCCAGTGGCCCGAGCACGGTTTCCAGTTCCTCGATGGCGTCGAGGTTGGCGGAGATGTCGTCGCGGATCGCGGTGTGGGGGCAGCAGCCGGTCTCCACGGCGCGGATGCGTTCGGGTGGCAGGACCGCGTTGCGTTTGAGGAAGTCGGCGTCTTCGGTGGTGTAGATGTCGTTGGTGACCACGCCGAGGCGCAGCTCGCTGCCGAGGCTGCGGCACAGCGCGGCGACCAAGGCGGTCTTGCCGGAACCGACGGGACCGCCGATGCCGATGCGCAGCGCCCGTCCGCCGGACGCGAGCGGGGCGTGCGGGTCGACGTCGGGGCGCGGGTGGCTGTGCGGAACGGTCTCGTCGTGGTGGATGTCAGGACGCAAAGAGACGCACCTCCCAGGTGGCGTGAGTTTCGGCGTGGATGTCGGCCAGCGGCGCGGTGTTGGCCGGCAGGTCGGCGGGTGCTCTGCCCGCGTCGGCTGCCGCGATGGTCGCTATCTGGTCGCAGGCGCGGGCCAGCCGGGCCAGCAGGGCCTGCGCCTGGTACGGGTCCAGGCCGAGGAGTCGTACGGCGGCGCTGGCCGGGCCGGCGACGATCCCGTGCGTGGCGATCAGCGCGGTCTGCTCGGTGGTGAGGTTCGCGGCGGCTGCGGTGAGCCCGAGCGCGATCGGGTGGTGGCAGCCGTCGGGGTGGCGGGGAGCGTGGGCGAACAGCGGCGAGGGCCAGGTG
>NZ_JBEPDB010000174.1:0-5893 GCF_040300025.1 Dactylosporangium sp. NPDC000555
GTATCGGTGAGCGACCCGGAGTTGGACGAATGGGGCCGGCCGGGCCAGTGGGTGCTCCCCGACATCCGCGCCGCGTCCGGCTCGCGCCGATCGACGAGCTGAGCGAAATGGACGGGTTTCGGCTGGCCCGCGTGTTTGAGACGCCGCTGGAGGACGGCCTGCCCCGCGTGGACCCGGCCCGGGGGCGGATGACCGACGTCGAGGAGCGCCGGCGGGAGCTGGGCTACCTCGAGGCCGCCACCCGTCATCGACGACTTCGGCACGCACTCCGGCGACCTGCTCGACCCGCGCCGCGCCGCCGCGATCCCCAACCGGTTCCTCACCGACGGGCGCTGGATCTGGGACGACTCGGTCGCGTGCTACCTGCGCTGGCACCTGGTGCCGCCGGAGCCGGACCTCCTAGCCTACATCGCCGCCGGCGGGCGCCGCCGCCGCCGGCGACCGCCCGCCGCCGGTCGACGCCACGACCGCCGCCGCGGCGCTGCAGGCGCTGACGAAGGCCGACGCGATCCACGTGGCCCAGCGCGACCGCTGGACGGTCGTGCAGCGACTGGCCGCCTCCCCGGACCGCTTCCGAAGGACATCCAACCTCCTTCCGGCAAAGCCGCGCGGCGAGGGGCGCCAGCGCCGGCCACCGCGTCGTCGATCAGGAGCCCTGCTCATCGATCCGCTCCGCTGCATCGAGCAAGTACTGGGGCAGCTTTGAACTGGCCGCCAGCACCTCGATACCAATAAGGCACCCCTTCTCGTCGAAGTCGAGGTTGATCATCCCCCCGACCTCGACCGGATCGCAGGGATGCATGCGCGCCACCTTCGTGCGCGCTTGCGGATCGCTGAAGTAGACATACGCCGCATTCGCCTTCTGATCGTATGTAACTCTAACGTCCGCCATGGTCAGCGCCCTCCACGGAGACGATTGATGTATGCCTGATCCACATTGGTCATCACAGTGTTTACGTTACCGTCGATGGTCTTGGCGACAAACACCTTGGATTTAGGATCATAGTAGCCCATCTTCCACTGATCCTCGTGATAGTAAGAGAAGGGCTCTCTCGCAAGAACGGCCTGAGCATCCCCTGCCGTAACCCCACGCTGCTCCAGACGCCGCGTCGCGTGGTCAAACCCGGTCGGGACAGCGGGATTTGCATAACAACTTTCAGGAAGTTCGATATCACGCAAACCTCGCCAGTGTCGCAACCGCGACATATGGTGCCCGTGAGATGCTAGATCGATGAACGGGAGTGTCCGATGCCCCCTGGCGTAGCGATCGATCTCGATGCGGACCGGCATGGTTCGGTACCGCGGCCGGGTCTGCGGCGGTGGGGTTGTGGCGTGCTCCTCGCAGGAATGATTGTGCTGCTCGGAGCCGCTCACCCTGCGAGGTCGTTGGCCCCGATCGTCGTGGTGCGTGGCGAAGGGGTCACGGCCGTTGACGGTGACAAGTCTGCGATGTACGTGATTTCGAGAAATGCGTTGGCGTCGTATCGAACGCTGGACGGGAGCCGGCGCTGGACGGTGCCTGTCGCGGCCGGAGCACAACTACTGGAGGTGGACGACACCCGGGTGGTCATCGGGGTTGACGATCCCTCGAGTAGAGCGAGGTCCATCGTCCTCGGGTTGGACGCCGTCACCGGCGCGCAGGTGTGGCAGCAAACCAGCTACGTGCCGGCGTTGTCCGGCTGCGCCTGCGCGGATGGGGTCGTTGTAGTAGAAAGGTATCCGCCGGACGGCGATCCAGAACAGGAGCGACAACGGTCGACCCCAGATCTGGCGGGCATCGACGTCCGCACCGGCGCCGTGCGCTGGTCGCTCGTTACACCACCTGAAAGCCGACGGAATTTTCCCCTGATACAACCCGATCGCGTCCAGATTATCGTGCTCGATCCGGATGGAAGTCTGCTTGTACATAGCGCTGAGACGGGCGAGGTCGTGCAGACCGTGCATCTGGAGTCTCCCAGGCCCGTCGCCGGTCTCGCACGCAATAGGAACCGGCTCCTGACCTACGAATCCGGGCTGGGCTCCATGGTCAACGGCCGTGTATTCGACCTCGCTACCGGCCGGATGCTGTGGGGACGTACGACAGCACCAAGCGGGGAAAGTCTCTGGTGGTGTGGGCGGGCCCTCTGCGCCCAGGAGCAGCACGGGCCGATCGTCGTCCTTGACCCCGACACCGGCCACGAGCAGTGGCACCTGGACGGATGGAAGAGTCTCAGCGGTGTCGGCGATCAGTATCTGCTGGCCACACCCTCGACGCCGGGCGGTGTCAATCTGGTCCTCGATGCGGCTTCCGGCAGAATTGTGCGCCGCATTGACGGGTGGCAGCCAATAGGAACCCGTTCCGGCACCCGGTTGCTTGTGAGCCGTGACGACGGTGCCAGCTCGCTTGTAGCGCGCCTGGACGTCAAGACCGGTGGCGTGACGGTGCTCGGACGTTCGGCAGGAAGGGCGTCCCCGCAAGCGTGCGTCTTCGTATCTACGTGGCTCGCGTGTCAAACGGACCAGGATCGGGTGTCGGTCTGGCCAGTCGCAGCGGCATGGGGCGACATCATCGCGGACCCGCCGTAGGCGGCACCGTCGTTCACGCCGGCTGCGGGGACCGCGGCCCGATGGCTGCCAGCCGGGCACGGATCTGTTCGAGGTCATCCCGCACGTGCAGTTCGTCAGGCAGGCCGGCGGCTCGCTGCCAGGCGGCCAGGGCCTCGCTGCACTCAAGTCGGCAGTTCAGCGCACCCGCCAGCGTTGACGTCCGTCACCCCGCGTGACCGATCCGGCCGAGACGGCGCACACGATCCGCGGCATGACAGAGCACGCGCATGAAATGTCGCAGACAGAACTATTCTGCTACATCCTTCCGCATGTCATGCAGTAGCCTCAACCAAGTAACGTAGTCGTCGGACGGTTCATCGTTCATGGCGTTTGTCAAGGGTCAGGACGAAGTGGCTCTGGCACAGACTTGGTGATCGCGAGTGGTCGATGGTAGATCCTCGCGGTGTCCATTGTGGAAGTTCTTGGGGTGGTCTTCCCCCACCTAGGGCAGCCGCACTTATCGGCGTGATTATGTTGTGGTTTGTCGGGCGAGTCGGGTGCGGTGGTGGAACCAGCGTGCTCGGGCTTGGTGGCGTCGTCGCCACCAGGTCCAGTGCAGGTGGTGCGCGTCGGTGTGTGGCCGGCGGGTGATGAGGATGAACAGCCGTTTGATCTCCGCGACGGTGAGCGCGGTCAGAGGGCGTTTTGTGAGGTTTTTGTAGTTCGTCATCGCTCGATGTCGTGATGTTGGAGTTGTGGCGGTGCCTGCCCGGCCGGGCGTGCGTTGGGCCGGGCGTGAGTGGGCGTAAGGCGTATCCGAGCGATCTGACCGACGAGCAGTGGGCGGTGATCGGCCCGTTCCTGGCTGCGTGGAAGGCGAAACACCCGTCGGTGTCCGGGCATCAGGGCCGCTACGAGTTGCGGGAGATCGTGAACGCGATCTTCTATCAGAACCGGACCGGTTGTCAGTGGGCGTACCTGCCGCACGATCTGCCACCGAAGTCCGCCACGTACTACTACTTCGCGCTGTGGCGCGATGACGGTACCGACCAGACGATCCATGACCTGCTGCGCTGCCAGGCCCGGGAGAGGGCCGGCCGCGCCGAGGATCCGACCGCGGTGGTGCTGGACACCCAGTCGGTCCGGGCGGCCAACCACGTCCCGGCCGTCACCACCGGCAAAGATGCCGCGAAACGGGTCCCGGGTCGCAAGCGCGGCCTCGCGGTGGACGCGCTCGGCCTGATCATCGCCGTGGTGGTGATGGCCGCCTCGGCCACCGACAACCAGATCGGCGTGCGGTTACTGGACCGGGTCGTGGCGCACACCCCGACGGTGACCAAGGCGTGGGTCGATGCCGGGTTCAAAGACGACGTGCAGATTCACGGTGCGGTCAACGGCATCGACGTCGAACAGGTCAAGCGGTCCGACACGAGGGCGGGGTTCGTGCCGGTCGCCAAGCGGTGGCTCGTCGAACAGGTGCACGGCACGCTGATGCTGCACCGCAGGCTCGTGCGCGAGTACGAGATCCGCCCGGCCTCCAGCGAATCGCGGACGGGAGTTGCCCCCTGATCTTGGACACTTGAACCTGGGATGTTGATGGTCCCGGGAGATCAGGAGTCCTGGAACACGATGGTGAATAAGCACTACCCGCCCGACTTCAAGGCCGACGCGGTGGCGTTGTACCGGTCTCGGCCGGGAGCGACGATCGCGCGGATCGCCGACGATCTGGGCGTCAATCGGGAGACGTTGCGTAGCTGGGTTCGGGCTGATGACCAGCGGCGGGCTGGCGGTCCGATGGTTTCGGCGAGGCCGCAGCCGGCCGGTTCGGTCGAGGAGGAGAACGCGCAGCTGCGGCGGCGGGTCCGCGAGTTGGAGGAGGAACGCGACATCCTGCGGAAGGCGGCCCGGTATTTCGCCGGGGAGACGCGCTGGTGAACCGCTTCCAGTTCGTCGCCGACCATCAGCAACGCTACGGCGTGAAGCGGTTGTGCCAGATCCTCGGGATCGCTCGTTCGAGCTTCTACTACTGGCAGGCCACGGCGCCGGCGCGGGCCGCGCGGGAGGCTGCGGACGCGGCTCTGGCGGTGCGGATCCGGGCGGTGCAGGCCGCGCACGACGGCACCTACGGGGCGCCGCGGATCACCGCCGAACTCAGCGACAGCGGGCCGCCGGTCAATCGCAAGAAGGTCGCCCGGGTGATGCGCCGCTACCGGATCCGGGGTCTGCGGCTGCGCCGGCGGGTACAGACCACGATCCCGGACCCGGCGGCGTCGAAGGCACCCGATCTGATCAGGCGGGACTTCACCGCCGCAGCGGTCAACCAACGCTATGTCGGTGACATCACCTACCTGCCTGTCGGTGAGCGCGGGTTCCTCTACCTGGCCACGGTCATCGACCTGCACTCACGCCGCCTGGCCGGCTGGGCGATCGCCGAGCATATGCGCACCGACCTGGTCATCGACGCCCTCAACGCCGCCCAGCGCACCCGGGGCAGCCTGGACGGGGCGATCATGCACACCGACCACGGAGCCCAGTACACGTCGAAGGTCTTCGCTGAAGCCTGTACTGCGGCCGGCGTCCGCCAGTCGATGAGCAAGGTGGGCAGCTCCGCCGACAACGCCCTGGCCGAGTCGTTCAACGCCACCTTCAAACGCGAAACCCTGCAAGGCCGCCGCGCGTTCACCGACGAACGCGAAGCCCGGCTGACCGCGTTCCGCTGGCTGCATCGCTACAACACCGTCCGCCGCCACTCCCGGCTCGGACAGCAATCCCCGATCACCTACGAAAACAACATCCGAACAGCACCAGCTACGCTGGCGCCAGCCGCATAAACCCCGTGTCCAAGATCAGGGGTCAAGCCCCGACCTGGTGGGCAGCCACCGCGAACCTGGTCCGCCGACTGACCGGCACTACCACCCGGTCCTGGCGGCACGCATGAACCACGAAGCATGAGCCACGAGCAGGTCCTGGGCCTGATCACCGCCCGCGAGAGCGCCGCTACCGTCCAGGCCGAGCAACTGCGCGAGCAGATCGCCGCGCTCGCCGAACAACTCGTCGTCGTGGACACCGAGCTGGCTGACCTCGCAACCACACGAAACACCCTGCTACGCCTCGCCGCCGCCGCGGGCACCGCCGGTGGCGGCTCGCCGACGGACGCGACCGTGGCCAGCCCGGCCTACCAACAGATCCTCGCCGTGTTCGCCACCACCGACCACAGTGGACACAGCGGACTCCGCGCCAAGGACATCTGCCACGCGCTCGGCACCGGCACCACCGCCAAGGACACCGAAGGGCTACGCGCCAAACTCAAACGCCTCGTCGCCCGCGGTGTCCTGACCGAGTCCGAGCCGGGCCTCTTCACCCTCAA
>NZ_JBEPDB010000175.1:0-5556 GCF_040300025.1 Dactylosporangium sp. NPDC000555
TGCACCAGGTCGCTGGCCAGGACGGCGGCGATCCACTGCGGGAGGCGGGCGCCGCGCAGCTTGCGCATCATGTCGGCGAAGTCCTGGACGTGCCCTACGAGCGCGTCGAGGGCGGGACTGCGCTGGCGGATCACCTCGAGCTTGTGCTGGTCCTCGGCCTTGAGCTTGGCCGGATCGCTCATGATCCATTTCGCGACCCGGCGTGGTTTCGGTGGCGGAGGTGTGCTCGGAGCAGGTAGGCGACGGCGAGCGGTGCCTTCGACCGGCCGCAGCGGTTGGAGGTAGCGGCGCAACGTCTGGACGCTGCCGCGGAAGCCCTGCTCGCGGATCTCGGCGTACAGCGTCGCGGTGTCCGTGCAGCCGTCGTTTCATGACGGAGATCACCTGACCGCCCACCAGGAATTCCGGTGTCCGCGAGCCGGGACTCAACTGTCCGTCAGCAACGATTTTTTCAACGTCCGCTAGCACAGTTGCTGCCGGTGTTGCTCTGACAGCTTTCGGTGTTCAAAGAGCCAGCGCCTGTCTGGTCGTCGTGTGGTGTGGGGGCGCTGGTGTGGGGCTGGTGGCGTGGAACGGCCATCCAATCTAGCCCGTCTCGGTTCCCTCGATCACCGCGGTTTCGGCGGGCTTTAAACGGCCGCGTTCGCGGCGGGGCTCGTGGTGATTCCGGTGGAGAAGGTGCGCCGGTATGTCGCGGGTGAGGTGCCGACGATGCGGGCGAAGTGGGCCCTGAGGCTTGCGGGTGTGCCGAAGCCGCACGCGGTCGCTATCTGGGCGATCGGCTGGTCGGTCGTCTCGAGGAGTTGCTGGGCCCGGCGCACGCGTTGCTGCAGCAGCCACTGCAGTGGTGACAGGCCGAGTGTCTCAGTGAAACGCCGTTCGACGGTACGGACGCTGACGTTGCTGCGGGCGGCGAGGTCGGCGGTGGTGAGGGGCCGGTGCAGATGTTGGATGGCCCACTCGAGCAGGAGCGGGAGCCAGCCGTCACCGGAGGCAGGTGTGGCCGGTCGGATGTATTGGGCCTGTCCGCCGTCGCGGTGTGGTGGTGTGACGATGCGACGGGCGACTTCAGCGGCGACGGCCGCTCCGTGGTCGAGACGGACCAGGTGCAGGCATGCGTCAATGCCGGCCACGGTGCCGGCGGAGGTGATGACGTTGTCGTCCTCGATGTAGAGCACCGTCGGGTCGACCGTCACGGCTGGGTAGCGGCGGGCGAGTTCGTCGGCAGCCAGTGCGTGGTGGCCCGGCGCCGTCGAGGATGCCGGCGGCGGCGAGCACGAACGCTCCGGAACAGATCGACAGGATGCGGGTGCCGCGCCGGTATGCGGAGCGGACCACGTCGACCAGTTCTGGCGGCGGGGCCTCGTGCACGTCCAGGCAGGCGGGGACGATGAGGGTGTCAGCGCGCTGCAGATCGCTGTTGGGCGCCGTCTGGTGGAAGTGGAATCCGGGCAGCAGCGGTACGGGCCCGTCGCCGATACCGAGGATCGAGAATTCGTACCAGGGGCTCACGACGTGGGAACGGTCGACGCCGAAGATCATGCACGGCACCGCCGCTTCGAAGATCGGCATGCCGGGTGTGAGTGCCATCGCGACCCGATGTGCCCGCATGTCGCAAATCTAGCGCAGGCTGACGCTTGCGACACTGCCCTCCTCGTCGCCGGGTCGCCATGATCAGGGGATGCCATCCCCTTCCGCACCTACGGTTGCCGTGTACGGCGCCTACGGTCACACCGCGCAGTTCGTGGTCGCTGCACTGCGCCGGCGTGACGTCGCGCTCGTGTTGAGCGGCCGGGACGCCGGGCGCCTGCACGCACTCGCGGCCCACCATCCCGGTACGCAGGTGAGACCCGCCGCCCTGGACTCGCCCGCCGATCTGGATCGGGCGCTGGACGGGGTGGTGGCCGTGGTGAATTGTGCCGGCCCGTTCGGCGATACCCCACCCGCCCTGGTCGACGCGGCACTGCGCGCGGGAGCGCACTACCTGGACGTCGCCGGCGAGACACTGGTGGCGTGGCGCATGTTCGACGGACCCGAGCCGCCGGCCGGTGTACTGGTCGCGCCCGCGCTCGGATTCTTCGGCGCGCTCGGCGATCTGCTGGCCACCGCCGCCTACGGATCGGGCCCGCCCGCCGACGCTGTCACCGTGGCCGTCGCGCTGGACAGCTGGGTGCCGACCAGAGGATCGCGAATGGCGGGCAAGCTACGCGCTGGCCGGCGGGTCGTGCTCACCGGCGGCCGGCTGCACCTCAGGTCCGGTGACACACCGCCGCCGACCGCGACCTGGACCTTCCCGCCCCCGTTCGGCGCCCGGGAGGCGGAGACCGAGTTCCCGACCGCCGACGTCGTGACCATCGCGCGCCACCTGCCCACTCAGGAGATTCCCACCTACCTGTACACGGCGCCGACCGCCACCGAGGACGACACGAACGCGCATCGCCGCTCCGAGCAACGGTTCGTGGTCGAGGTTGCCATCCACCGCGGCGGCCAGGAACACCGAGTGTCGGCGAGCGGCCGCGACATCTACGCATTCAGCGCGGCGATCGCAGCCGAGGCGACCACCCGCGTGCTCCAAGGCAACGTCAAGGCAGCAGGCCTGGTCACCGCCGGGCAGGCATTCTCCGCAGCAGACTTCCTACGCGCCCTCCCGCTGGAGCACCTCAATCTGTCATAGCCGACCACGGTCGGCCCACAGCCGCGGTGCGGGCCCCCAGACGCCGCCGACGGCCCTGAGCCGTACGGTCAAGGCTGGTTTTAGAGAGGACTCTCTTCGGTGCCGACGGCGGCCGGTGAACTGGCCGCGCACGCAGGCCAGTGCCGATGCGAAGCGAGGCATGGGGGTGCGGGTGGAAACCCCGCCCCGTGCTTGCGCGGCAGAAACACAGCGGGCCCAGCCTCGGCCCCGTCCAGCTTCATGCTCGCCGTACATTCGCGGGTGGTACCCAAATCGACCCGACCACCGCCGCCGCCCAACCTGGCCCCGAACACCAGACCCCGAACGCTTGATCACATCTCCGCTCATGCCGCGATCGCTTACTCGGACGCGAAACTGGCTTCTACGATCAGTGAGCGACCAGTCGCGTTCCGGTTTTGCAGTTCTGTGACGTGCCCCCGGCGGGGCACCAACCTGCGCCAGATCCCTGATTTGACCGGCCCGTGCTGGGATTGGTTGAGTCGGCCTGGGACGCGGTGCCGGGATTACTCCCGGTCCGTTTCCCCAGGCCGCTCGCCGAACCCGCCGTGCCGGTCTCCCGGCAGCGGGCTCTCCACGGTCTCTGCCGTTCAGGCGTGGTCGGGCATGATCCAGGGGTTGGGGATCTGGACGCCGCGGTAGCGGCATCGGGTGACCGGCACCGAGGCGATGTTGAACAGTTCGATCCCGTCCGCCGACGGTCTTCTCCACCGGCCGTCAGGGCCGGTGAGGCGACGGCGGACGTCGCTCCACTTCCAGCGGTGCAGCCGCATCCACCAGCGGATCACTCGGTGCCATACGAAGTTCTCCAGGCGCCCGAGGGTGTGTTTGCAGACGGCGTGCTTGAAGTAGTTCGCCCACCCGCGCATGATCTGGTTGAGCCGGATCAGCACGTCTCTGGGGTGCTGCTGCGACAACCTGCTGGTCAGGGCACGGACTTTGTCCTTCAACGACCGGATGGGCCGGTCAGCGATGAAGGTGTAGACGTACCACTTGTTCGTTCCTCGCTTGCGGCGCCACTGGATGCGGAACCCCAGGAAGTCGAACGCTTCGCTCATGTGCACGATCCGGGTTTTGACTGGTGACAGCCGAAGTCCCAGCGGTTCGAGCACGGTGGCGATCTCTTCGTGCAGGGTTTCGACGTCGGCGCGGGTGCCGTGCACGAGAATGACGAAGTCGTCCGCGTAGCGCACGATCCGCCAATTCGGCAGGCCCTTTCCGCGACGTCGGGCGCGTCGGCTTGGCGTACTCATGATCCCGCCGGCAAGCCACGGCCCGTGCCCGTGCCCATCGAGCACGGACAAGGCGATGTTGGCCAGCAACGGGGACAGGAAGCCGCCCTGCGGCGTTCCGGTGAAGCTGTCTTCATGGACGCGGGTCTCGGTGAAGACCCCGGCTTTGAGGAACGACCTCACCAGCGTAAGCAGACGCTTGTCCTTGACTCTGCCCCGCACCCGGTCCATCAGGGCGGTGTGCGAGATGGAGTCAAAGCACGCCTCGATGTCAGCGTCGAGCACCCACTGGTAGCCCTTGGTGCCGAACCGCTGGATCTCGGCGACAGCGTCGTGCGCGCGCCGCTTCGGCCGAAACCCGTAGGAGACCGGCATGAAGTCGGCCTCGAAGATGGGTTCCAGCACGAGCTTCAGCGCCGCCTGGACGACCCGGTCCGCGATGGTCGGGATACCGAGCTTGCGCACCTTCCCCGACCCGCCCGGTTTCGGGATCTTCCGTTCCCGCACCGGAAGCGGCCGGAACGTGCCCGCCTTGAGCTGAGCACGGATGTCGTCCAGGAACCCGGACACGCCAACAACTTCCTCGACGACGGTAACGGTCACGCCGTCGACGCCGGGCGTGTTGGCGCCCCGATTGCCCGCGACCCGGTCGAACGCCACGAGCAGCGTCGCCGGGTCATGCACGAAGTTGAACAGGTCGTCGAACCTGCGGCCAGGATCGGCCGCCGCCCAACGGTGAAGCTTGGCCTGCATCTCCGCTACCCGCGACCATGAACCCATTGGAGCCTGGTCGAGAGCACCGCCATTCGGTGGTGCGTCTTGCGGCATCGCAGCCTCCTTCCCTTCTTGAAACCGCTGCCGCCCTTCCCCATGCGCGCGGGCTTTCCCCGGCTCGGAGTACTACGGCGGCTCCGCCCCGTCCCGACCCGGTCAGCGGTCAACGCGCCCAGCCCGGCCATCCATGTTGGACACACGGCGGCGGGCAGGACCGGGACGGTTCCCGTGTTCACTGTGATTCGCTTGACGAAGAAGGAGCCCGACTCGGTCCCTGCGGCATCACCACGGCTACCCCGCAGCACTTCACCGTGGTCTCCCGGCCAGCCGTCGAAGACCGACCTGAGAGTTCCCCGCCCTCGGGCGGGTGCGCACCGCTCCCGGCCCATATCCACCAGATTTGAGCCGGTCCACGCTTAAGGGACGTAAACGCCGGTTCCTTGCGTACTCCTTTCCGTCCCGCTCGCCCGGCCCGCACCATCTGGCGGTGCTGACACGACCGGGCTTTGTCGGGGCCGCTTGCCACCCTCCCCAGCGTCACCCGGGTCGGGCTGCCCCCAGCTCCACCTCCCTGCTGCGACAGGGAAGGCGGTGAAGGTCTCCCACCTCCACTCGAATCAACAGCGCCTCACGGCGCACTCGGCGACGCGTGAAAATAACCCCGTGTCGACGGGTCAAAACTGACCCCCTCCAGAGCACTTTGTGCCAAGACGTGGAGGGTGATCACTGTGGAGGACTGGGCGGAGATCCGCCGGCTCTACTTGTCAGAGCAGATGCCGATCAAGGCGATCGCGCGGCGGTTGCATCTGTCGCGCAACACGGTGCGCAACGCGGTGCGGTCGGTGCAGCCACCGAAGT
>NZ_JBEPDB010000176.1:0-5309 GCF_040300025.1 Dactylosporangium sp. NPDC000555
CATGATCTACGAGAGCTACGGGCATCTATTAGCTGGGGTCCACAGTGGAACGTCAGCCGACCCTCAGACCCCCGCCAAGTTCGAAGAGCCGGCATCGGCTGGCCCGACGAGCTGGTAGAAGCTCTAGTGGACAATGGTCGGCAGGTGATCCGGTTCGATCACCGCGACACCGGTCTCTCCGATGCCGTCGATTTCACGACGCATCCGTACGCGCTCGCCGACATGGCAGCCGACACGGCCGCAGTCCTGGATGGTCACGGCGTTACCGCCGCGGACATCGTCGGAATCTCGCTGGGCGCGGCGATCGGGCAATGGCTTGCCGTGCACCAAGGAGCCCGCGTACGCACGCTGACGGCGATAACTTCCTCGCCGATGGGCAACAATCCCGGCCCGGCGTGGGCGCGGGCAGTGGCAGGTCAACCCGCTGCGGCTGGCGAGTTGCCGCCCCCGACGGCACGGTTCCTCAACCACCTGACGGCCTCCGCGACCGCGCCTCGCGCGACGCGGCGCCAGCACATTGACGCCGACGTACAGACCTGGCGAGTCCTCAACGGCGACGTCCTGCCCTTCGACGAGGCCGCCGCGCGGCGTTTCACCGAACGCTGCTACGCCCGGACCGGCAACATCACTGCCGCGTTGAATCACGACCTCGCCGGGCGCCGCTTCGGCGACGACCGCCGTGCTCCGCTGTCCGCCGTCACTGCCCCAACGTTGGTCGTGCACGGCAGCGAGGATGTCCTGCTCCCGCCCGCCCACGGCGAAGCACTCGCGGGACAGATTCCGGGCGCGCGACTGGAGGTGCTGCCCGGCATGGGGCACCACCCGTTCTTCTCACCCGGTCTCACACCGCGGATCGCCGACCTGATCATCCGTCACACGACCGGACGGCAGACGGCGTAGCCAGCGGCGGACCGAACGAGGGGAGAATCTGATGGATGCCGACGTGATCATCGTGGGTGGCGGCCCTGTCGGGCTGTTGCTGGCCGGTGAATTGATGCTTGCCGGGGTGCGCCCGGTCGTGCTTGAGCAGTTGTCCGAACGCAGTACCGCGTACAAGGCCAATGCTTTGATCGGTCAGGTCGTCCGCTTCCTCGACCACCGGGGGTTGTATCAGCCCTTCGGTGGCCGCGGCGATCGCCCGCAGCCCGTCCCGGCGTTCCTGTTCGGCGCGCTGCCGTTGAGACTGTCCGGCCTGCCGGGCAATCCGCTTCACGGCCTGCAGATCCGTCAGGCACGCCTCGAATCGCTGCTGGAGCAGCGGGCCAGCGATCTCGGCGTGGACCTGCGACGTGGACACCGGTTGCAGGAACTACGTCAGGACGACGACGTCGTGTCCGTGCGGGTGCAGGGCCCTGACGGCGGCTACGAGATGCGCACCCGGTATCTGGTTGGATGCGACGGCGCCCGCAGCGGGATGCGCAAGAAGATCGGTGTTTCGTTCTCCGGCTTCACCGATCCAAGCGTCATCTCGCGTGCCGCACATGTGGTCGTGCCGGCCTCATCGATCAGCACTGACACTGCGGCCATCGTCCTGCCGAGCGGTGACCGAATCGGTCTGTACGCCTGGCACCGCACCGAACGGGGCGCCTACGTGGTGGTGCCGCACGAGCCGGGCGTCGTGATGGTGTCGGTGATCGAGTGGAACGGGCCCTCGATCACCGACGAGATACCCGTCAGCGTCGACGAGGTGCGCGCCAGCCTGCACCGGGTCCTCGGCCAGGACCTGCCGCTCGCCGCACCCACCACCGCAGGGCCGCACCTGCTGCGCCGCGGATATGTCACCAACACCCGGATCGCCACCTCGTACCGTCACGGCCGGGTGTTCCTCGCCGGAGACGCCGCCCACGTGCACCCCTCGGTCGGCGCGCCCGGACTCAACCTGGGACTGCAGGACGCCGCCAACCTCGGCTGGAAACTCGCCGCACAGGTGCACGGCTGGGCGCCACCCGGACTGCTCGACAGCTACGAAGCCGAACGCCGTCCCGCCGCTGAACGCGTCACCATGCAGACTCAGGCGCAGCTGGCCCTGATGTCTCCCGGACCCGCGATCACCGCCCTGCGCCAGGTCGTCGCCGAACTGCTGGAAACCCCCGGCGTCACCGGGCAGATCGCCGACCTGCTGGCCGGCTCGGACGTCCGTTACCGGATGCATCCCGGCACACCCCATGAATGGACCGGCCGGTTCGCCCCCGACCTCGACCTCAGTATCGGAACTCGCGCCACCCGTCTCGCCGAACTCATGCATGAAGGCAGGCCATTACTGCTGGACCTGATCGGCTCCCGCCACCTCACCAACCTGACCAGCCCCTGGCGCGACCGCATCGACCTCGTCACTGCCCAGACATCGACACCAAGGGCCGCCGATGCCCTACTCATCCGCCCGGACGGCTACGTGGCGTGGGCCCTCGGCCCGAACGGCACCGACGGCCTCCCCGACGCGCTGGCAACCTGGTTCGGCGACCCCAATCTTCCCGCATGATCAGGTGAGCGATCATCGGCAGTTGAGGACTGCATAGGGCGGCGCCGGATTCGCTAGTCGGGTAAGAGAACGTACTGGTCGTGTTCCAGTGACAGACCCAGCCGAACCAGCCGCCGTAAGGTCTGCGCTGTGTACGTGATGGCGGCGGTGGACACGTGAGGTCCACCATCGTCGGTGTTGCGATCGCCGTGCATGGTGATGACCACCATGATGCCGGCGCGCATACCCAGGGTGCGGCAGGCCGTGTCGATACCTTCGGTGTACGGCTCGACGGCGTCCAGCAGGGAAACGACGACCTCTTCGGTGATGTAGTTGTGGGCCTCTGGCTGCTCGTACTTCCAGCTGCTGAATCGACGAAGTCTGGAGGTTCCCGATACCGGATCTGGATCGTCGGAGCGCCATGTCGTAGTCGGCTGAAGCCCTACCAGCCTCGTGACCTCGTCGGGGTCGAACGACATCAGAGCTAAATCGCTGGAGGTGAATGGCGGTCCGGTCACATCGACGTTCCGTTCCAGATACAGGTACGCACGCTGGACGCACCTGGGCGAGAAATCGGTGCTGCACTCATCGTCCATCATCGGCGTAGATAGTCGTGCGGAGCCACATCGCGTGCCTTGCCTTTACCTACCAGAGGAGCGTCGGCAGCGCCCTCAATTCGGCAGTACCGGAAGCCGCAGCCTCACCGTGCTGGTCACTCGCTGTAACGTGCACGGACCGGCCGCCGCGCACCAACGGCGGCAAATCCGGACGTCAAGATCGCCTGCGAACGTTCGCTTATCAGGAGTCCATCGGCCGCCACAGCCAGCGCAGGGCGTCTGGCAGCAGGACGCCGCCGTGGTTAGGGCTGTGGCCCCCGTCGCCGAGCACGAGTCGGAAGTCATAGCCTGTTTCTGCCAGGGCAGCGGCGACGCGCAGGTTGTTGGCGAGCCAGTTCCGTTCGCGCTCGTTCCAGTGCAGGTCCCGGTGTCCGGCCTGCATGAAATATGCGCAGCGGCTTGCGGGGTACGCTGCGGATGAGTTCGGGGTAGGGGTTTCCGTCCGGCATCTGCACGAAGCTGGAAAGGCAGCAGATCACTCGGCGGAACTTGTCCGAGCGCAGCCACGCTGCGGTGAACGCGCAGTTGCCGCCGCTGCTGCCCCCACAGATGCCCCACCCGTTCGAATCCTTGGTGATCGAATAGCGTTCCGTGACCTGCGGGATGATTTCGGTCAGTAGGAAGGTGGCGTAGCGGTCGTCGAACGCGTCGTACTCGACGTTGCGGTGCTTCGGCTCGGCGGCGCCTTCAAGGACGCCAGGATCGACGAACACGCTAACGGTGGCCGGGATGTCACCGCGGTGCATGAGGTTGTCCAGGACGATCGCGCCACGGACCTCCCCGTCCGGATCCAGGTACCACTGTCCATCCTGGAACACCATCAGCGCCGCAGACTGCGACGGGTCATACTGAGCCGGCAGGTGGACCCAGAACTTCCGCGATGTACCCGGATAGACAATGCTGTCGTTCCAGTCGAACTCGACGGTCCGACCTACAGGCACGCCCGGCTGCCGTGCCGAATCGGGGCCGTGGGCGTAACGAACGTCCGACTGGTCGACGACAAGAGGACGGAAGGGCACCTCGACGGTCACACCGGGCACCCTATGCGTAGAAGTTCGCGCCGGTCGACGGGTTTGCCGTCCGCTCAAACGAACTGAACTGGACCCCCGCAAATGGCGCACACCGGCAACGAGATTCCTCCACCAGGTCCTTGAGCCGGACGAAGAGAAGGTCCGTGGGCAGAATCTGGTCGGCTGTTCCGCCATGATCACATGCGCGCACATCGGCATGTCCGGGAGCTGGCGACGCAGCTGGTCGTGACGTTCCGTAGCGAGCGGATTGCAGCATGAGTGTGCACCAGTCAGAAGCTGATCTAGCGCTTCGTTCGTGAGAACCGAGCCTGACTACCAGTCCCGCCATGGACCGGTAATGTCGCCGCTGAGGAGGCCGTTGCGGCGGGCCAGTTCGTCGGCCTCGATGCCAGCCGCTCCCAGTACACGATCGATGTACTCGCAGAGCAGCTCTCGTTCGTCTGTCTCGTAGGCGGCCCCGTGGAATTGGTTGTTGACCGCGTTCAGAGCTCGAACGGTGCGCTCGACGACCTCGAGTACCTCCGTATCGGTAGCTGCCTCCCACCTGTGGTCGACAAGGCCAGCGACGTCCGCTTCGAACCCGTCAAGGACGGCATCGGTCGCTCGGATCATCTCGTCGGGCCACAACCTTGCTGACACCGCTTCCTCCGGCCCGATGACACCTGTGGCAAGCTCGGCAGCATCTCTTGCCACGTTTGCCCGCCATACGGCGGTCGGTCGATCAACCACGTCACGAAGCGTATTGGCTGCGACCTTGATGAGATGGCCCGTGTGCGTTCATCAAGCATGTCCGTACACCCGATCATGAGGTCGTAGCGGCAAGAGGCTCGAGTTCCGACGACGGCCGATGATGACGCTGGCCGTTCGGGCCACATTCCGGATTGCCGGGGTTGCGTGGATTCCCTGGGCGTACTCGTACCGCAACCGACGTCCGTCATGCGTTGCGCGGCGCCGTTCAGGACGGGCCGTGAGTTGATCTTGCTCACGGCCATCCGGGGACGGTTCGGTTTAGCCTGGCCGAGGTGCTGGTCACCGCCGTTCAGTCCCAGCGAGTCGGATCTGCGAGTCTCGGCGTGGTGGCCGCCCACCTCCAGGCGCGCCGTTCGGTGTTGTGATTGGTGCGGCGGTCCAGGTTGTTACCGGTTCGGTCGTAGCGCATGGTGGTGCGTGGGTCGGCGTACCGGCAGCGATCTGGACGTTGCG
>NZ_JBEPDB010000177.1:0-5207 GCF_040300025.1 Dactylosporangium sp. NPDC000555
GGCGGCCGGCCGCCGTGGCACGCCGTCGCGCGCCCAGTGCTCGGCCGCCGCCACGAACGCGTCCTGCAGGCTGTCCTCGGCGAGGTCGAACCGCCGCCGCCGTGGTCAGCTGCCGGCCTCCGCCCCCGGCACCAGCGGCCGCACCTCGACCACCCCGGAGGGCAGCTCAGGCGTGAGCGCCAGCGCCTCGTCGAGGTCGGCCGCCTCGACGAGGTAGAACCCGGCGAGCTGTTCGCCGGTCTCCGCGAACGGCCCGTCGGTCACGCTGACCTCGTCGCCCCGGCGCCGCAGCGTGGTCGCCGCCCCGGTGGGCGCGAGCTCCGCCCCGCCGCGCATCGCGTCGCACTCCCCAGGATGCGCATGAACCGCTTGTGCCGGGCGTGGATCCCCGCCGGAACCGCTCGTCCGCGTCCTGCCAGACCCCTCTCGTCGTCGTGCCACCATGACGCCGCCCTCACCCGGAATTCGACACCACCGCGACGTCGAGGGACCGCTCCTTCAGGATGCGCCGTACCTTCCAGAAGGCCGACTGAATGCCGTTGCGCGGGAACGATATGGAATACGGCGCGGCGAGCTCCGGCACGTAGTCACAGCCATCCTCGGCAAGCACGGCGACCCGGTCGAAGCCATACCTGCCCTGGAACAGCCCGATCTCGTGCACGACGTTCTGCCGGGCAAACCGCTTTCCCTCGGCGGTGAGGTCCTCGACGGTGAGCACGCAGACGGCGAACGAGCACAGCGCCAGGTTCGCCTCGAGCGCCTCGGTCACCGCCACGCTGCCCCAGGTCTGGCGCTCGAAGAAGTGCACCGGCAGACCGAGCTCGGTCTCGATGAGCTCCTTGACGGCGAGCCAGTCCGAGCTTCCGCCGTGTGCGATGAAGACGCCGGGTGGCTCGATCATCGCGCGCCGGCCGGCGTCGAGTGAGCGGATCAGGTCCCGCGCGACCTTCGGGAAATGCGCGTGCCCACCGTGCCCCACATATCGGAGTTTGTGCCGCGCCAGTGCCATGCCGAGCAGCGCGCCCAGTTCCACCTGGAGCCGATCGGAGGTGATGACGGCAAGTAGCCCGGCCGCGAAGACGTCGCCGGCCCCGGTGTCGTCCTCCACCTCGCCGGCCGGCAGGGTCGACTGCGCGTAGTGCTCCCTGCGCACCTCACCGCCGGTGCGCGTGAAGGTCGAGATCCCGGACGGCTTCTTCACCAGGATCATCGCGTCGGGCTGGGCGCGGCACAGCAGCCGGTCGGCCACGAGCGTGTCGTCGTCGCCCTCGGCATGCTCGCCGAGTGCCCGGAACTCACGATTGTTGAGAATCAGGAAGTCGGCGAGCCCGACGAGCTCGGCGATCGCCGGCGTGGGGCTGGTCGCCCAGACGTGACCGGGATCGAACGAGATCATCGTTTCCGGACTGCGTTGCTTGACCGTCTCCAGCACGGCCAGCATCCGTTGCGGCGTGCGCGGATCGAGAAATGACGTCAGGTGAATCACGCGGGCGGCGGACAGATATTTTACGACCGCCTCGAAATCATCTTCCAGATAATCGGCCATCAGTTCGTTCGCACCCGCATGGGTCAACAGGGTGCGCTCGCCGTCCTCGATGAACGAGAAACAGATCCCGCTCAGCACCTCGGTGTGCTGACGGACGCCGGAGTCGTCGATTCGCAAAATCTGCATCTGCCGGGTGCTGGAAATTCCCGGCATCGGCATTCGGCCGGCGACGCCGACGTAGCCCAGGCGCAGCCCGAGATCGGTCTGCGCGATCGCCATGATGGCATTGAACGCCGAGCCGCCGAGGTTCACCTTCAGCGAGCCGGCGTCGGCCGCCTCCAGCGCGGCGTAGATCACGTCCGCGCCGACGTCACGCTCCGCGCCCCGCTCGATCGCCGTCCCGTCGCCCAGAACGCCCTCGAGCCGGGTGGTGAGCGAGGCGCTGTTCTCCGATGTCTGGCGGTGCACAGCCGAGGCGGTCGCGATGTAATCGAGATTGATGGCGCCGACGCCGACGACGTCGAACTGGAATTTCGAACTCCTGGATTCCCCGGCCAGTCTTCCCTGAGTATATTCAATCATCTCAGTTCATTCCTTTCGATCAAACCCTCTCGAACGAGCATACGCTCGATCTCGAGAAAGGTCGCGTCCACGCGTCCCCTGGGAAACGGAAGTCGAATGAGTCCCGCCGCGTTGGAGAACATCTCGCAACCGTCCTCCACCAACATCGCGACGCGGCCGAAACCGTATCTACCGTGAAAAATTCCCGCCTGATGCACGACATCCTGATCGGCCCGGCCCTGCCCGTCGGCCGTCGCCGCCCCGACCGTCAGGACGCATACGGCGAAGCTGCATTTCGTCAATATCATTCGCATCGCGTCGGCCACGGGTATCTGCGAATCGGACCGGTCCAGCTCGAAAACGGTGAGCCGGCAGTCGATCTCGAGGAACTCGCGGAGATCGAGCGACGGCGGCGTGCCGTCGTGCGACAGGAACACCCCGTTCGGCCGAGGCCGCTCACGGGTCAGGCTCTCCCTGATCTGCAGGAACCCGTGGGCCAGCGCCGGCAGGCCCGAACCCCGCAGCTTGTGTCGGGCCAGGCTGAGACCGAGCAGGGAGCCCAGCTCGGCCTGGATCTCGCGCGAGGCCAGTCCGGCGAGTACGGCTGCCGAGAAGACGTCGCCGGCCCCGGTCGCGTCCTCGAGCCCGGTCTCGGCCGTGAGCGGCAAGGCGAGCCTGAACTGCTCCGTCGTGAGGCCTCCCCGCCCACTGCGGAAGACCTCGACGAAGTCGTACCGTTTCGTGACGAAGACCGTCGCGCCGGGGCCGCAGCGCGCCAGCAGCGTCCACGCGACCTCGGAGTCGAGTTGGCCGTGACGGTAGTTGCCCAGCGCCTTGAACTCTCGAAAGTTGACGAACACGTAGTCGGCGAGCCGGAGGATGCCCAGGATCGCCTCGGTGGGGTTCAGCGCCCAGTCGTGCCCCGGGTCGAAGGTGATCACCATCGCCGGGTTGAGTTCCTTGGCCAGCGCCAGGACGGCCAGCTGCTCCACCGGGCTCTCGCCGTCCAGCAGCGACGTGACGTGGACGATGCGCGCGCTCGCCAGATACTGGGCGATCCGCTCCCGATGCTGCCGCAGATATGTCGCCATGTGCAGGTTGGCACCGGGGCAGGTGAGTAACGTCCGCTCCCCGTCGTCGATGTACGAGAGGCACATGCCGGACGGGCGCATCGGCAGCTTGTGTACCCATCGCCGATCGATGCCGAGCAGATCCATCTGATGGGTGAACGACAGGCCGAGCATGCCGACCTCGCCGAGGACGCCGACGTAGCCGCACCGGACACCCACGCGCATCTGGCTCAGCGCGAACACGGTGTTCCACGCCGACCCGCCCAGCGCGGTCTGCAGTGACGATGACCCGAGCTGGTCGATGACGGCCAGGATGACCTCTTCCGAGGCCCGGCCCTCGACGTTGCCCTCGAAGCGCGCGGCCGATTCGACGACCCAGTCCGCCATGCGTTTCGTCAGGCTTGACGCGCCCGCGATGTAGTCGACGTTCAGTGCACCCAGCCCGACGACGTCAAGACGGCTTCGGGTTCCGGTCACAACACCCTCCGAGTGCCGCAGCGGCTACTCAAGTGTCGCATCACCATCGATAGATGGGCAATGGCCCTCGCCGCGGCCTCGAGCGTCGTCGCCGACGGGCGGGCCGCACGGCACCCCCCGGCCACGTGCCATGCAAGCGGATGCCCATCGCAGGCGTGTGCGGTTCCATGCCAGTGCGGTACACCAATGGGCGTGGTTCGCCGGCGTCCGATTTCTTCAAGACCCTGGCGCGGACTCCTCGTACCGTCGGTGCCCGTGGCACCTACATTCAACGCGATCGGCCTTGCGGTGGCCGACATGGCAGCATCCCTTTCCTTCTACCGCCGGCTCGGCCTTGAGTTTCCGGCCGGTGCCGAGCAGGACCCGCACGCCGAGGCGACGGTCGCCGGAGGCATCCGTCTCATGTGGGATACACACGCCTCATTGCAGTCTCTCGACGCGGACTACCAGCCGGGGCCGCCCTCCGGCGGCTGGGCCTTCCTGTGCTCCGATCCGGCTGAGGTCGACAGTTCCTACGCCGACCTGGTCGCCGCCGGGCACCCGTCGGTCAAAGCGCCCTGGGACGCCCCGTGGGGACAGCGTTATGCACAGGTACGAGATCCGGACGGCAACGTCGTGGACCTTTTCGCCTGGTCGAAGTCAGCGGAGTAGAGCGCTGAGCGGCACGCCGGCCAACGCCCGCACCTCGCGTGCAAGATGGGCCTGGTCGGCGTAGCCCGCGTCGGCCGACACCGTCGCGAACGGCCGGCCGGCCCGGGCCAGAGCGACGGCCCGCTGTAACCGCAAGATCCGGTGTAGGGTCTTCGGCCCGTAGCCGAAGGCGGTGTTGCTGCGCCGCTGCAACTGCCGGGAACTGAGCCCGCACCGCTCAGCGACCGAGCCCACGGGCAACCCGGCCCGCGCGGCACCGGCCAAGGCGACCATCGCGCGGTCGGCCCCCTGCCAGCGCCGGCTCGCGGCCTCGGTCAGCGCGGCGACAGGATCGTCTGCCTCGGCGATGGCGCGCACGTCGGCCGCCGGCCACAGCGCGTCCAGCGGCACACGACGATCGACCAACTCGGAGGCGGGCACGCCCAGCACGCCGGGGCCGGTGCCGGCGCCGAACCGCAGCGCGGCATGCCGGCTGCCAGGCGAGGGAAGCCCGACCTGTGCGGTCGTGTCCGGCCCGGCGACGAAGACCGCACCGTCCTGCCAGATCAGGTCTAGGCAGCCGTCCGGCAGAATACGTTTCGGAGCACCGCCCAGCGGCGTGACACTCCGCCACGCGACGACGTATGGCAGCGCTGACGTCCATTCCTCGTACACGCCCTCGACCATTCCACAGACGTGCGACAAGTGACGACGGCGCACGCTCCCGGGAGGGGTTCGGGCCGGGAAGTGGACCAGGTGGTGCACCGTCTGATTCGCTGATCCGCCCGGCGCTTGACGCAACGGTGTTGCACCGCTGCGGGGCCGACGATCAAGACGCGGAGCACCCACGGCCGTGCCCGGTCGCCGGCGTGCAGCGGCAGGGCCCGGGCCAGGCGCAGGCGCGCGGTGTCGGTGCCCAGCGGGCGGCCGACACGGCGCAGTGCGCGGCCGACACGGCGCAGTGCGCGGCCGACACGGCGCAG
>NZ_JBEPDB010000178.1:0-1499 GCF_040300025.1 Dactylosporangium sp. NPDC000555
AGTAGTCAAGTCCTCGGCCTATTAGTACCGGTCAGCTCAAACCTGTTACCAGGCTTCCACCTCCGGCCTATCAACCCAGTAGTCTAGCTGGGGGCCTTAACCCTCAAGGGGTGGGATACCTCATCTCGAAGCGAGCTTCCCGCTTAGATGCTTTCAGCGGTTATCCCTTCCGAACGTAGCCAACCAGCCGTGCCCTTGGCAGAACAACTGGCACACCAGAGGTTCGTCCGTCCCGGTCCTCTCGTACTAGGGACAGCCCTTCTCAAGTATCCTACGCGCGCGGCGGATAGGGACCGAACTGTCTCACGACGTTCTAAACCCAGCTCGCGTACCGCTTTAATGGGCGAACAGCCCAACCCTTGGGACCTACTCCAGCCCCAGGATGCGACGAGCCGACATCGAGGTGCCAAACCATCCCGTCGATATGGACTCTTGGGGAAGATCAGCCTGTTATCCCCGGGGTACCTTTTATCCGTTGAGCGACACCGCTTCCACCTGCCAGTGCCGGATCACTAGTCCCGACTTTCGTCCCTGCTCGACCTGTCAGTCTCACAGTCAAGCCCCCTTGTGCACTTGCACTCAACACCTGATTGCCAACCAGGCTGAGGGAACCTTTGGGCGCCTCCGTTACATTTTAGGAGGCAACCGCCCCAGTTAAACTACCCACCAGACACTGTCCCTGAACCGGCTCACGGCCCAAAGTTAGATACCCGAATCCAACAGAGTGGTATTTCAAGCTTGCCTCCACGACCACTGGCGTGACCGCTTCACCGGCTCCCACCTATCCTACACAATCGAACTCAGATACCAATGTCAAGCTATAGTGAAGGTCCCGGGGTCTTTCCGTCCTGCCGCGCGTAACGAGCATCTTTACTCGTAATGCAATTTCGCCGGGCCTGTGGTTGAGACAGTGGGGAAGTCGTTACGCCATTCGTGCAGGTCGGAACTTACCCGACAAGGAATTTCGCTACCTTAGGATGGTTATAGTTACCACCGCCGTTTACTGGCGCTTAAGTTCTCCGCTTCGCCCCGAAAGACTAACAGGTCCCCTTAACGTTCCAGCACCGGGCAGGCGTCAGTCCATATACGTCGTCTTACGACTTAGCATGGACCTGTGTTTTTAGTAAACAGTCGCTTCCCCCTGGTCTCTGCGGCCACCAACCGCTCCACCAGCACGTGGTCTCACCATCGGTGGCCCCCCTTCTCCCGAAGTTACGGGGGCAATTTGCCGAGTTCCTTAACCACAGTTCGCCCGATCGCCTCGGTATTCTCTACCTGACCACCTGTGTCGGTTTCGGGTACGGGCCGCTCGAAACTCGCTAGAGGCTTTTCTCGGCAGCATGGGATCACTGACTTCACCTAAACGGCTCCGCATCACGCCTCACCCATCATGCAACACGGATTTACCTATGCTGCGGGCTACACGCTTGCCCCGGCACAACCACCGGCCGGGTCCAGCTACCCTCCTGCGTCACCCCATCGCTTGCCTACTACCAACC
>NZ_JBEPDB010000178.1:1595-2811 GCF_040300025.1 Dactylosporangium sp. NPDC000555
ATGCCTGCATTCTCACTCGCGTCACCTCCACGGCTGGATCACTCCGCCGCTTCACCGGTGACACGACGCTCCCCTACCCATCCACACACCTGGACCCCCAAAGAGGCCGAGTACACATGTGAATGCCACAGCTTCGGCGGTGTGCTTGAGCCCCGCTACATTGTCGGCGCGGAACCACTTGACCAGTGAGCTATTACGCACTCTTTCAAGGGTGGCTGCTTCTAAGCCAACCTCCTGGTTGTCTATGCGACCCCACATCCTTTACCACTTAGCACACGCTTAGGGGCCTTAGCTGGTGATCTGGGCTGTTTCCCTCTCGACTACGAAGCTTATCCCCCGCAGTCTCACTGCCACGCTCTCACTTACCGGCATTCGGAGTTTAGTTGACTTCAGTAAGCTTGTAGGCCCCCTAGGCCATCCAGTGCTCTACCTCCGGCAAGAAACACGTGACGCTGCACCTAAATGCATTTCGGGGAGAACCAGCTATCACGGAGTTTGATTGGCCTTTCACCCCTAACCACAGATCATCCCCCAACTTTTCAACGTTGGTGGGTTCGGCCCTCCACGCGGTCTTACCCGCGCTTCAGCCTGCCCATGGCTAGATCACTCCGCTTCGGGTCTAGGACACGCGACTCAACGCCCTATTCAGACTCGCTTTCGCTACGGCTCCCCCACACGGGTTAACCTCGCCACGTATCACTAACTCGCAGGCTCATTCTTCAAAAGGCACGCCGTCACCCCTCACCCCAAAAGGCAAGGACGCTCCGACGGATTGTAGGCGCACGGTTTCAGGTACTATTTCACTCCCCTCCCGGGGTACTTTTCACCTTTCCCTCACGGTACTCGTCCGCTATCGGTCACCAGGGAGTATTTAGGCTTACCAGGTGGTCCTGGCAGATTCACGGCAGATTACAGGAGTCCGCCGCTACTCGGGAACACGCCAACACAGATCGACAGCTTTCGCCTACCGGACTCTCACCGCCTACGGTGCCGCTTTCCAGCGAACTTCGACTAACCATCGATTTTCTGACTGTGCGACCAGCCGGCAGACCAGTCCAGACACGCCCCACAACCCCAAACATGCAACCCCTGCCGAGTATCACACATGCCTGGTTTAGCCTCATCCGCTTTCGCTCGCCACTACTCACGGAATCACAATTGTTTTCTCTTCCTGCGGGTACTGAGATGTTTCACTTCCCCGCGTTCCCTCTACCCG
>NZ_JBEPDB010000179.1:0-4322 GCF_040300025.1 Dactylosporangium sp. NPDC000555
TGCTGTAGTCCAGCTCGTGAATGCGTGGCGCCTCGTCGTCGTAACACGCTCCGAGCATCAGCCGGGTGCCGGCCTCGCTGTGGAAACTCATCTGAGAGCGACGGCGGCGCTGGCTGGATCACCAGCCCGGCCTCGCAAGAATGCGAGGCCGTAGCGGGTACGCAAGGCGTCAGCCTGATCGCAACCAAGGCACCGGCCCGTTGACCATGCCTCGAATATCGGTTGGCGTCGATACCGACCATTGCCGGCTACACCGACATTTCGGGGGACATGTGCGCAACAGAATCGTGTCGCTGCTTTCCGTGGCAGCTATTGCCGCGGCCGCCACGCTGATCCCGGCAGCACCTGCGCTTGCACAAGGAAAGTCCTGCCGTCCTGTGGACATCAGCGGGTCAGGAATCTCTTGCGACCTGACGCTCGGCTCGTCCAGCACTCACGTGATGCACCTGGCGACGACCGACCTCTACCAAGTCACCAACGTGGTGACGATCCAGGACAACGTGACCAAGGTGTACGTCTACAACAACGACCATGCCTACAAGACGGGCGACACCGACGTCTGGATCCCTGGCCTGTACGGGAATTCCTACACGGCGACGCTAAAGTGCTGGCAGTCATGCCCGAGGACCGCGACGCTGAACTTCGCGAACTGACCGACCGGGACGACTCGCGAGGTAACGGCTCCAGAGCCCGGTCTGCCCATCCAGCCATACCCGTGGCGGCGGCGACCCGCACGCCCACGGGTATGGCTCATGGCGCCGGTGGTGGGGTCACGCGCCGGGCAGCTTGGCCAGGATCGCTTTGACCTCGTCGATCACCTGCGGCTTGAGCTGGTCCTTGGGCACGAAGCTGTTACCGAAGGTCACCAGGCTCGCGGTGAGATAGAGGTTGCTGTCGACCAGGCGGATCGTGTAGTCGCTGGTCTTCGATCCGACGTCCCAGTCCCGGTTGGTGCCGTACGCCTGCTCGCCCAGGCCGCTGAGCTCGGTGTCGAAGAACCGCTTCTTGTCCATGTCGTAACCGGCGTCGAAGTAGTCCTTGGCATCCTTGGCGGACGAGTACACCTGCGTCTTGATTCCGAAGGTCACCTTCATCCCGGCGGACGTGCGCAGCTCGAAGTCACAGTCGGAGCGTGCGACATCGCCGGTGTTGCGGACGTTCGGCGTGGCCTTCTCCTTCTTGGCCGCGTACGGGCCGAGCGCGCTCAGGTCGATCGAGCAGAGATCGCCCGGTGCGCCGTACTTCGCCGGTGCCTTGGGCGGGGCGCTGGACTTCAGTGGACGATCGCTCGGCAGCCCGGGAGCGGTGGGCACGCCCGCGGTCACGGCCGGCTGGGCGCTCGGCGTGGCCGGCTCGCGCTTGCCGATCAGGAAGATGAGCACCGCACCCCCGATCACGGCGAAGACCAGGACCGCTGCGATCACGCTGATCAGCACCCAGGGCATCGAGCTGCGGGGGCCGGTGGGCGGGGGCGCGGCCGGCGGCTGCCAGGCCTGGGGCGCCGGCGGAGGCTGCCACCCCTGGGTGGGCGGCGGCTGCGGCGGGTAACCGGCGGGCTGGGCCATCGGGTATTGCGGCGATGCGTACTGCGGCGGGTAGCCGGGAGCGGCCGGCTGGCCTTGGTAATCGGGCTGGCTGGGGAAAACGCCGGTCGGTGGTGGCCCGGACGGAGCCGGGTGGCCGCCGAGGTATTGATCTCCGCTGGGTTCACCGCTTGGTGGATATGTCACGGTCCCGACCGTAGTCGGTAACTGCGGCTGGTATTGCGTCGCTTGAGACACGCGACGGTAACGACGTCCTGTTCACGGCCGGTCCCGGGCCATCATCCCGGGCCTGCCGGGTGTGGACCTCGACGGTGACGAGCACGACCTGGAGGAGCGGCCGCCGGGGCGGCAGCGCAGCCACCGTGAACCTTTCCGCCACGTCCGAGCCGTGGCGGCTCTCCCACCCGCTCCCGCAGCGGGTCGACCGCATCGCGGTCTACGACGTCGCCGAAGCGACGTGGCGCCTCACCAAACCATGACGACACAGCACACAACTACGCCGCCCGTCGATCTGCCTGCGAGGAGATGTGACGGGTTAGGGCTCGCATAGGTTTCTACCAACCGGGTGGCCTCGATGCGCAGTTCTTCCTTCGTGAGGCCGCCGCCGAACATTGATGCTGCTACCAGGTCGAGAAACCGCACGAACTCGTCGGCGCCCGGCAGCGGCCGGTCGTAGGAGGCCAGTTCGCCGCCTTCCCGGTAGGCGTCCCATGCTCGGAAGACCCGCAGGCTGGCATCCCTGCCGATGCGCCACGCGTCCCACCAGTCATGCTCGCGGAAGGTGAACAGCGGGTGGACTGTCTCCACCAGATGTAGACCGAGGGCATCAATCAACCCCCACACGGCTTCGTCGTCGGTGTGGGTTCCGATCGCGTCGGTGATGCCGCTCGCCGTGGCGGACAGGCCAGCGGCCACGGCCCAGTTTGACAGGCTGTCGGCCAGGGCGGCCGGGTCATCGTCCGGCACGTCGGCGCCGTCAGGCAAGGGCACGGTGCACTCTTCGTGGTGATCAAAGGCGCAGCGTTTCGCTGTCGATCTGGGCGGGATATCGAGAATTCCGGCCGCGCGGAGGCGGTCACGGAACGTGCCACCCGTCCGTTCCGCCGTGTTGGCGAAGTGGGCCAGCCACGCAGATCCGTCGGGGGCTGCACCGCCGTACTGCAGGCAGTAACTCTCTTTGATCTCTACTGCCAGCGTGGGTGCTCCAGTGGCTATGGCCAGGGGTGCGGATCCGCCGTGGATCTTCGGCCATTCGTGATACATCGGCGGATTCAGGTGCGCCAGTTGCCAGCCGTTGTCATACCGGTGCACAGCCACGAACCGGCTGCCGAACGCGGACCGCATCCCGGGCACATGTGGCAGCAGCGTGTCGGATCGGGCGAGCACGAAGGTGCCGAAGAAACTCACGTGCGACGTTGTAGCACCTTCAGCTCGTGAAACGCGGAGGTGGGACCGCTCAGCGAGGCCATGGGGTCCAGCGACAGCTCGTACGACGCGAGGCGCCTGGCCGCGGCCCAAGCCGTGCCGAGACAGGTCGGTGGCGTTGCGGTACCGAGGACGAGGAACGGGCAGCGCTGCACGACCTCGAGGAACAGCGACGACGTCCGCCGGATCCCGACTAACGCTCCGGCCCCCTTCACCGAGGCCTTGAGGGCCGGTCACTGCTCCCGACCGACGTGGTCGAGGCCCCGGCCGGGTAGCTTGGGCGCCGACCCGGGCCCGGCGTGAGCCGGCGGCTCGGGTGCGGTGTGGGCCGAGGGCCGGGCCGGCCACCAGAACGCCTCGCCGAGCAGCAGCGCCAGGGCCGGTACGACGAGAGTGCGCACGACGAGCGTGTCGAGGACGACGCCGATGCCGACGATGACGCCGATCTGGGTGAGCACGATCACCGGCAGCACGCCGAGGACGGCGAAGACGGCGGCGAGCAGGACGCCCGCCGAGGTGATGACCCCGCCGGTCGTGGCCAGCGCGCGGGTCATACCGGCCCGCGTGCCCACGTGAGCGGCCTCCTCCCGGGCCCTGGTGGCCAGGAAGATGTTGTAGTCGACGCCGAGCGCGACGAGGAACAGGAAGGCCAGCAGCGGTACCGCGGTGCCCAGCGCCGGGATCCCGAGCACGTGGCGCAGCACCAGGCTCGCCGCGCCGAGGCTGGCCGCGAAGCTCACCACTACCGTGGCGAGCAGCAGCAGCGGCGCGACCAGGGAGCGCAGCAGCACCACGAGGACGAGCAGGACGACGGCGAGCACCAGCGGTACCACCACCCGGTCATCGCGCAGGTTGGCGTCGCGCTCGTCCAGGTCGGCCGCCGGCGCGCCGCCGACGAGCGCGTTCGCGCCCGGCAGCGCCGCGAGCGCGGCCCGCAGGTCGCGGACGGTCCGGTCGGCGGCGGGCGTGCCGGACCCGGCGGTGAGGTCCACGTCGAACGTGACCAGCGCGCCGTCGTCGGAGCGCTCCGGACTCCCGACGCGGGCGACTCCCTCGACCCCGCGGGCGGCGGCCGCGGCCGGGCCGGCGGCGGCGCCGTCCACGATCACGGTGACCGGCTGGGCGGCGCCAGCCGGATAGTGCCGGGCAAGGGCCTCCGCGCCGGTGACCGACTCGACCTTCGTGCGGAACTGCTCGGTCTGCGACAGACCGATCGACGTGCCGGCCAGGCCGGCGCAGAGACCGGCCAGGAGCAGCACCACGCCGGCGAGGACCAGCCGCGGGCGGCGCCGCACACCGTCGGCGACGCGGGCCCACATCCCGCTCTCGGCCGGGTCGGGCGAGCCGGTGCGG
>NZ_JBEPDB010000180.1:0-4187 GCF_040300025.1 Dactylosporangium sp. NPDC000555
AAGCGCGCGGCGCGGCCGGTCAGGCGGCCGGGCCGATCCGGTGGAACCCGGCGGCATACGCCTGGCATCCGCGCCGGGACGTGGCCGGCGCGAGATCGGATCAGACGGTGTGGCGGGCGACGCGGGCGCGGAGGCGGTCCCGGGTCGCCGGCCACTCGGCGGCGACGATCGAGAACATCGCCGAGTCGCGCAGGCGGCCGTCCTCGCCCGGGGCCCAGGACTGCGACCAGTTGCGCAGGACACCCTCGAACACGGCGCCGGTCGCGGCGATCGCCGAGCGGGAGCGCTCGTTGCGCGCGTCGGTCTTCAGGTCCACCCGGGCGACCTGCCACCGCTCGAAGGCGTGGGTGAACAGCAGCAGCTTCGCCTCGGCGTTGCGGCCCGTGCCCTGCGCGGCGGGGGCCAGCCAGGTGAACCCCACCTCGACCGCGCTCAGCCGCTCGGTGCCCGGCCAGAAGCGCGGATCCCAGTAGGCCGTCGCCCCGACCGCGCGCCCCGTGGCGAGATCGATCTGCGCGTACGGCGACAGGCGCCCGGTCTCCTGCCGCCGGCGCATCTCGGCGAGATATGCGGGAATCTCGTCGGGCCGGGGCACCCACGTGAAGCCGTACGTCGCTCGATCGCCGGACACGGCCTCGGTCAGGTCGGCCGCGTGGCCGGACGAGAGCGGCTCCAGCCGCACCAGCTCGCCCTGAAGCACCGGGCCCTCAAGACGGAATGTCACCCGAGCACTCTACGCGGCGGGTCACCCGGAATGCCGTGGGCCGTGTAGGCGCTCCGGTGGCGGGTAGGCGTTCGGCGAGGGCGCGAAACCAGGCGCCGACCAGGGAAGGCCGGGAGGTGCGGCGATGAAGGCCATTCAGTTCGAGCATTACGGTGAGCCCGCCGCGGTCCTCGAGGTCGAGCAACGGCCGGTTCCGCAGCCGGGGCCGGGTGAGGCGCGGGTCCGGATCCTGGCCAGCCCCGTCAACCCGTCCGACCTGCTGTACGTGCGGGGCCACTACGCGGGCGTGGAAGCGCACTTCCCGGCGCCCGTCGGGTTTGAGGGCGTCGGTGTCGTGGACGCGCTCGGACCGCGGGCGCGGGGTCCGGTGCCCGGGCGGCGCGTCGTGGTCCTGAACGGTCCCGGGGGCAACTGGGCCGAGTACTGCGTGGTGCCCGCCCGCGACCTGATCCCGGTGCCGGACGACATTCCCGACGAGCAGGCGGCGTCCTTCATGATCAACCCGGCGTCCGCCGTCCTCATGGTGCGCCACGTGCTCTCGGTCCCGAGGGGCGAATGGCTGCTGCAGTCGGCGGCCAGCTCCGAGCTGGGACGCATGATCATCAGATTGGCCAAGCGCGACGGCATCCTCACCGTCAATGTCGTCCGCCGTCACGAAGCGGTCGCCCAGTTGCGGCGCCTCGGCGCCGACGCCGTCATCGTGTCCTCCGACGGGCCGATCGACGAGCAGGTGCGCGGCATCGTCGGTCCGGCAGGGGTCAGGTACGCCATCGATCCGGTGATCGGAGCGACCGGAACCCAGATGTTCAAGGCACTGGGCGAGGAGGGCCGGATGCTGGTCTACGGCTCCCTGACCGGTGAACCCATGCTCGTTGGCGATGATCCGGGCTACATCCTCTCGGGTCGCCGCGTGCTGGAGGTCTTCTGGCTCGGCTACTGGCTGCCCCGGCTCGACGAGCATGCGCGGCGCCGGCTGGTCGAGGACGTCGCCGACCTGCTGCGCGCGGGCGTTCTCGAGACCTCCCCCGGCCGGGACTACTCCCTCGACGAGATCGCCGCCGCCGTTGCCCAGGCCGAATCGCCGGGCAGGCGGGGAAAGGTGTTCCTGGTTCCCGCCGCCTGACGACGTTCGCCGGGGTCAGGTCGTCCCGGGGGTCAGCAGCTCGGCGTTCAGGTCCGCCGGGCACTCCCAGAGTGCGCGGGTGAGGCGGGCGTTGCTCCCGCTCCAGATCATCCGCAGGCGGCACACACCGTCGCGGCTCTCGACCGCGACCATGGGCTTGGCCTGCTGGTTCAGCCCCTTCAGGCCGAACAGCGCGATCGGTTCGGCCGCCGGCCGCCGCGCTGCGCGCCGCTCGTCCTGCCAGACCCGGTACGCGGCGGCCAGCCGCCACGGTGCGCAGTCGCGGAGCTGACCGTACAACGTCTTGACCCAGGTGTCGGTGTACTGCGCGTGCCGGTAGCTGATCGGATAGCCCGCGAGCAGCGACGCGAGCTCGGCGTCGACGTCGACGCCGCACAGCGTGAGCGCGTCGGCCAGCGCGTGCCGTTCGAGCAGCGCGACGACGGGGCGCGCGTGTTCGGCGTCCGGCACCTGCCATCGCCGCACCGCCGTGGCGTCGCGATGGGCCGCGCTCCACAGCCACGGCAGCCGGTCCCAGCGATGGTCCTGGTTCGCGCCGATCAACGCCTCGACGCCGACGGCCAGCTCGTCGCCGTCCGCCCGCACGGCGAGCCACGGCCCGCGCTTGCTCAGGCCGGCCTCGTATCCGGCGAGCGCGACGACGGCGCTCTTGACGTAGCGGCCGAACCGGTCGCGGGGGAAGTGGAAGCAGAGCTGGGCGTGGTCGAGCTCGGCCAGATGCTCGGCGAGGGCCGGGCGCTGCTGCGGCGGCACGGCGGAGGCGTCCACCGCGAGCCGCACCCGGGCGTCGGCCGCCGCCGCGTGCCGGGCGGCGATCTGGCGGGCGAGCGCGGCCCGCCGGCGGTCCGGGTCGGCGGCGGGCGGGGTGCCGCGCAGCGTGTCCCGATACCCGTGCCACAGGCGGACCGCGTCGACCACCGCCTCCTCGTCCCGGACGAGCAGGCGCGGCGCCCAGACGGCCGGCGGATCGCCGGGGCCGTCGCCCGGCCCCTCCAGGATCGTGACCTCGAAGACGACGTCGCCGTCGAGGTCGTACTCGAGGTCCACGTCGCGCACCCACGTGCGGCGGTCGGCGGACAGCCCGCCCTCGCCGGGCGGCACGGTCCGGCGGGCGGCCACGGCGGTGACCTGCATCCGGCCGGCGCCGGTCGGCTCGTGGACGACCAGGCCCGTCAGGCCGCCGGGCGCCGAACCGTAGAGGTCGTAGTACGGCACGAGCGTGCCGAACGCGGCCTCGATGCCGAGCCCGCGCAGCCGGGCCGAGACGCCGGCCAGCAGTTGCTCGCGGCGCGAACGGTGCCGGTCGAAGGACTGGAACATGCGCGCGATCCTGCCACAGCGCCCGTCGCGCCGCTCGGCACGCCGCTACTGCCGGGCGACGCAGGTCGACGCGTGCTCGGTCAACCACTGCATCGCCGCCGCCATCGCTTCGGCATCCTCGTCGATGCCGCATCCGGAGCACCGCTTCGTGAGGTACCCGGTCAGGTTCATCTCGATCCAGGCCTGCGCCCCGCCGGCGGTCGTGAGGACGTCCGACACGATCTCCCGGTACTCTTCCATGCCGCGATCCTCCCGCCGGCCCGCGGTCGTTCCTGGCGCCACAGTGCCGGCATTTCCCCACCGGGCGGCACAACCACCCGCACAATCGCCCGCAACGGGTGACGCCACCATCCCCGATGCGCCCGTTCGGACGGGTTGACACGGGCAGAGGCGTCCGTCAAATTATCAAGAAACTTTACAGTTTACCTGGAGGACGTCGTGTATCGTCCCGCCCGCCACGCCCTGTTAGCAGGCGCGCTGGCCCTGACCACCGCCGCCATCGGTCTCATCTGGGCCACCACCGCCTCGCCGGCCGGCGCCGCCGTCGTGAACCTCCAGGATGTGGTGCCCGTACCCGTGTCGGTCCAGCCGGCCGCCGGCGTCACGTACACCCTGCCGTCCACGGCCACGATCCAGACCGCGTCCGGTTCCGCGCCCGCCACCGACGTCGGCAACTACCTGGCCGGCATCCTGCGGCCGTCGACCGGCTACGCGCTGCCCGTCGTCGCGGCGAACGGCACGCCGACCAGCGGCATCGCGCTGCTGCTGTCCGGCGCCGACCCGAGCGTGGGCTCCGAGGGCTACCAACTCGACGTCACCGCCGCCGCCGTCACGCTCCGCGCGCAAACCGCGGCCGGCCTCTTCAACGGCGTCCAGACGCTGCGCCAACTCCTCCCGCCGCAGATCGAGGCGAAAACCGTCCAGAGTGGACCGTGGACGCTCACCGGCGGCCGGGTCGTCGACTACCCGCGCTACGCCTACCGCGGCGCGATGCTCGAC
>NZ_JBEPDB010000181.1:0-3991 GCF_040300025.1 Dactylosporangium sp. NPDC000555
AGCGGGCGGCGGCGGGTCACGCTGGATGTGGTCGCGCTGGCCGTTGCCGCGGCGGCGCTGTACCAGGTGCGCGCCTCCGGGCCGGGCGGCGTCGGTGCGGCGGCGCCGGCGCTTGTCGCGCTCGCCGCCGCGACCGTGCTCGCCCGGCTGTTCGCCGCCGGCAGCGCGCGGCTGGGCCGTGGAGCGCTGCGGTACGGGCGGGTGCGCCTGGCCCTCGGCGCGCTGCGGTTCTCCCGCGGGCCGGGCGTCGACCGGATCTTTGTGCTCATGGCGGTCGCGGTGGCGCTGCTCGGGCTGGCCGCCGAGGGCGCCGCGGCCGGCCGCGCCCGGCGGGCCGAGCGGGTCAGCGTCGAGCTCGGCGCCGGACAGGTGCTCACCGTGCGGGCGGCCAACCCGACCGCGCTGCTGGCCGCGGTGCGCCAGGCCGACCCGCAGGGGCGCACCGCGATGGCGGTGCTGGCTGACCCGGCGGCGTCCCCGCCGGTCCTCGCCGTCGACGCGGGCCGGGTCGCCGTCGTGGCCGACTGGCGCGCGCAGTACGGGGCGCCGGGCGCGCTGCAGCCACCCGGCCCGCGACCCGACCCACTGCCGCTGATCCGCGGCTCGGCGCTCGCGCTGACCGCCGGCAACGACTCCGCGCGGCCGCTGCGGGTGTTGGTGACCCTGCGGCAGGCCGCCGCAGGCGCCGACCTGACCGTGGCCCTCGGCCCAGTGCCGCCCGGCGAGCACGAGGTGTCCGCCCCGGTCCGCGGCTGCGAGCCGCCGCCCGGGTGCCGGCTCGTCGGGCTGCGGCTGGCCGGGGAGGAGGACGCGGACGGCCGGCCGGAGAAGCCGCCGGGCGGCAGCGCGCTCACCGTTCGCACGCTGCGCCAGCAGGGGCCCGATGCGGTGATCCTCGACGCGGCGAGCCTCGGCGACCAGCGGCGGTGGCGGGGCGCCGCGGCCGGCATCGTGATGGGCGTCGGGGCCCGGGCGGGCGCGCTGACGCTGCGGTACCCGCAGCGGGAGCAGGACGCGGCGCCGGCCGACAACCAGGCCTACGTCGTGGACACCCCGGCCGCTGTGCCGGTGGTTCTTGCCGGGCCCGCGCCGAAGGCCTGGCTGGCCGGCGACCCGGCACTGCCGCTGTTCGGCGCCGCCGGCGTACGGGTGCGGGTGGCCGCGACCGCACCGCTGCTGCCCGTCTACGGTCCGGTCGGCGTGCTCGTCGACCTCGACGCCGTGCTGCGCGCCGCGCCGGACGCGGGGCTGATCGGCGTAGCGCAGGTGTGGATCGCCCGCGGCACATCGCCTGCGGCCGTCGACCGCCTCACCGAGCGGCTGGCCGCCGCCGGCGTGGGCGTCTCCGGCGCCGACACCGCCGCCGCGCGCCTCGACCGGCTCGGCCGCCACGGCGCCGCCCTCGCAGCCGGGTTCCAGCTAATCGCCGCCGGCACCGGGCTGCTGCTCGCGGCCGTGGCCGCCGCCGCGGCGGTGACCGTGCAGCAGCGGGCACGGGTGCGGGAGTGGCACGCGCTGCGCGCACAGGGCCTGCCGGCCCGCGTCCCGGCCGCCGTGGAGACCGGCGGGCAGGCGGCCCTCGCGGGGCTGGCCGGGCTCGGCGGCGTGCTCGTCGCCGTCGTCGCCGACCGGCTCACCGGCGCCGCCGCGGCCGCCGTCACCGACGACTGGTCGTGGCTGCCGGCGCCGCAGGCGCTGCGCCCGGCCACGCTCGGCGCGGTCGGGCTGGTCGCCGTCACCGTCCTCGCCGCGGCGTCCGGCGCCGCGCTGCTCCCGCTGTCCCGCCGCCTGCGCGCGAAGGCCGGCCGATGATCTCCCTGGTGCTCGCGATGCTGCGCACCCGGCGCGGCCAGGCGGTGACCCTCGCCCTGCTGACCCTCGTGGTGGTCGGCGCGACCGTCGCCGTGCCCGGATACCTGCGGGTCGTCGACCTCGCCGTCGTGCGCGGCGAGGTGACCACGGCCGCGCCGGGCGAGCGCACCGTCGTGCTCGAGGCCATCGTGGACAGCCGCGACTCGGCCTCGGTCGACTTCACCGACGTGGCCGGGGCGCTGCTCACCATGCCCGGCTTCACCCAGGTGTACTCCGCCGAGTTCCCGGCGGTCGGCATCGAGCCCGAGCCGCGCGACACGAGCCGCATGACGTACCGCCAGGACGTCTGCGCGCACCTGACCCTGCTGGCCGGGCGGTGCCTGCTCGGCTCCGGCGAGGTGGTGCTCGGCGAGCACACCGCCGAGCGGCTCGGGCTCGGCGCCGGCGACCCGATCGGCCTCGCGTTCGCCGTGCCGAGCAGCTCGCCGACCGGGAGAATCTACGTCGCCCTCGGCCCGGCGACGCCGCTGACCGTCGTGGGCGTCTACCGGCCGGCCGAACCGCAGGAGGAGTACTGGGGCCGGCACGACTACTTCGCGGTCGACGGCAGCGGCCGTGCCGGCGAGCCGGTGTTCGCCGACGCGGCGACCTTCGCGCTGATCAAGCGCAATCAGACCGCCGTCGCGGTCGACGCGACGGCCGCGCCGTCGACGTTCGATGCCGAACGGCTGGACCGGCTGCGGGGCGAGCTCGCCGAGCTCAAGGAGCGCGCGGCGCGGCTGAGCCAGCAGTTCGCCGTCCGGACCGACATCCCCGGCCTCGTCGACCGGGTCGAGCGCAGCCGGGCGCTGGCCCGCCAGACCGTGCCGGTGGGCGCGATACCGCTGCTGCTGCTCGCCTATCTCGTGCTGTACCTGGCCGTTGACTACGGCGTCGAGGGCCGGCGGCCCGAGCTCGCGGTCATCGCGCTGCGCGGCGGCGGCTGGTGGCACCGGTGGCTGCTGGCCCTGGGAGAGAGCGTCGCGGCAATCGCCGCCGGCGCGCTCGGCGGCTGCGTCGCCGGCCAGCTCGCCGTCGGCGCCATCGCCGCCTGGCAGTTCCCGGGCCTGGGCGTGCCGCTGTTCGACGCCGGCGCGCTGCGGCTCGCGCCCGTCACGGCGGCCGGCGCGCTGCTGGTCGCGCTGCTCGCCCAGCGCCGGCACCTGTTCAGCCCGGTTGCTGAACTGCTGCGCCGGGTCCGTTCCCGGGTGCCCGGCCGGCGCGCGCCGATCGGCGAGATCGTCGTCGGCGTCCTCGCCGCCGCGGCGCTGGCCCAGCTGTTCCTCGGCGGCGGGCGGCTCACCGGCGTCGCGATGCTCGCGCCGGCCTTGACGATCCTCGCCCTGGCCGTCGCCGGCGCCCGGCTGGTCGCCCCGGTCGCCGGCGCGCTCGGCCGCGCGGCGTTGCGCCGCGGCCGGCTCAGCGCCGCGCTCGCCGCACTGCAGGTGGCCCGCCGCCCCGGCCCGCAGCGGCTGGTGCTGCTGCTCGTCGCCTCCGTCGCGGTCCTCGGCTACGCGGTGGCCGGCGCCGACGTGTCGACGAAGGACCGGGAGCTGGCCGCCCGGATCGGCACGGGCGCGCCCCGGGTCGTGCCGGTCATGCCGGTCACCCGCGAGCACCTGCTGCACTCGGTGCGCGCCGTCGACCCGCACGGCGACTTCGCCATGGCCGTCGTCCAGATCCCGGCCGGCGAATCGGGGGAACCGCCCAAGCTCGCCGTCGACGCCGGCCGGCTCGAACGGGTCGTGGACTGGCTACCGCAGTACGGGCAGCTCGGCGCCGGGCAGGTGGCCGAACGGCTGCACCCGGCGGCCCCGGACCCGGTCCTGGTCCCGGGCCAGGACGTCGCGTTCGACATCGACGTCGCCGACGTACGCATGAGCGTGCCGGTGGAGGTCGGGCTGGTGCTGTCCTCGCGCACCGGCCGGGGCAGTGTGACCCTGCCGTTCAAGTTCGCCGCGCCGGGCCCGCAGTCGTTCCGGCAGCGCACCCCGGTCTGTGCCGACGGCTGCCGCGTGGTCGCGCTGCACCTGCGGGCGCAGAGCACGACCCCGACCAGCCTCGCGTTCACCCTCACCCTGCGCGGCCTCGGTTCCGCCGATCCCGCGCACTGGCGGGCCACCGGCGGCACGCTTGCCGC
>NZ_JBEPDB010000182.1:0-3986 GCF_040300025.1 Dactylosporangium sp. NPDC000555
TGAGGAACGCCGACTGCGCTTCATCGACGAGGCCTCCTGGCAAAGCCGTATGGGCCCGGTCGTCGACGCAGCGGTCAGCTGACACTTCCAAACCGCGAGGCTCGCCCATTGCCGGCGGCCCCGCCCACCGCGTAAAAGGGCCGCTACCCAGGTAGCGGCCCTTTTGCCTTGAACCAGGCCGGATGCCCCTTACTTGTTGTCGAGGAACCATCGGGTGGTCGAGGTGCGCACGGTGCGCGCCGGGTGGGTGAGCCGCCAGACCGTGCCGCACATGCCGCAGCTCAGCGCCAGGACCATCGTGTACGTGCTGAAGCTCAGCGAGTCGAACGTGCCGCCCACGATGACCGCGATCAGCTGCGTCGAGATGAGCGCTGCGCAGAGGTGCTTGTCCTCCGGGGTGGTCGAGCGACGGAACGCCAGGAAGGCAAGGATGACGCTGGTCAGGTGGAGCCCGGCGAGCGCCACGGCACCGATGTAGCCGTTGGCGATCAGCGTGACCAGCCACTGGTTGTCGAGGATCAGGTACTGCGGGGCGACCCATGTGCCGGTGCCACGCCCGAACCACGGCCGCTGCGAGATGTAGTGGAACACCACCGGGTAGCGCGCAGCCCGGACCGTGAAGGCGGGGTTGTTCGACGGATTGTCGAAAAGCCCGGTCAGGGTGTTCAGCAGGCCCGGCTTGATCCCGCCGAGGACTACGATGAGCACCACGAAGGTGGCGAAGATGTTGTACCGCGTGCGCCACGCCCAGATCGGCACGAGCACGACCAGCATCAGGCCGATGCCGAGGATGCCGGTGCGCGAGATCGTGGCGGCGTTGCCGGCGGTGATGATCAGGGCGGCCACCGCCGAGATCTGCCGGCGCCAACGGGTGCCCGCGTGTATCGCGAAGTGCAGCGCGAACGGCAGGATCAGCGACAGGGTCGCGGCCAGCTCGATGTAGTGCGTGGTTGTGGAAGCCACGCGGACGCCGGTGCCACGCGTCTCGAAGCCCAGCGCGTCCCACTTGGCTTCCAAGCCCGGGATCACGATGTACTCCGTGATGTCGATCTTCGTGACGTATTGGGCGACGCCGATCGCGCCGACGATCCCGCCGCAGATCACCAGGACCTTGAGCACGCCACGCAGCCGGATCCAGTTCGGCACGCCGTCGGCCGCGGTGAGCAGGATGCCGGAGAAGACCCCGTAGTACAGCATCATCCGGTCCGCGGAGTTCAGCTCCATCGTGGTGAGCCCGCGCATGAATCCAATGGCGTAGGAGACCAGCGCCGAGACCAGGAACGCCATCAGCGCCCAGCGCATCGGCTGTGGCCCGGTCATCGACAGCGTCGGGGTGAACCGGGCCAGCACCCACCACGTGAACAGCAGCAGACCCATGACGAGGCCGGGCCGGCCGATGTCCGTCATGCCCGGCAGGATCAGCCGGGCCGGGACGAGCAGGATCAACAGCATGGCCAGGCTGAGGAGCGCCGCCGCGTCGATGCGGCCCACGCGTCGGCGCGTCACGTAGGTCTGGCCGAATACGAACGATGGTTCGAGATCGGCGTAGTGGTGCGGAGTAAAGGCGGTCACCGTTGGATCGCGCCGCTAGTTCGATTTGCCGTGCGGCTTGGCCGTCTGCTTCGGTGGCAAGGCGGACAGCGGAAGGACGACCGTGGAGTCGGCGTCGGGGATCGGGGTCTTGTCGGCGTTCGCGTTGTGCTCGCGGCCGTCCCAGTTGGCGGGCTGCTGGAACTCAACCGTGAGCCCGCCGTCACCTGGCGCCTTCCCAGCCGCCGCGCCGGCAACGATCGGCACCTCCCGGGCGCCGCCCGGCGTGCCGATCCCGCCGTTGACGCCCCGGTTGCCGCGCGTGGCGGCGCCCGGCGGCAGTGGAGCCGTGGCCGAGGAGTCGAGGCCGTCCTCGTCGGGTCGCCTGCGGCGACGTTCGTTGCGGCGGCGCAACCATGCGTCGGCGCCGATGGTGATGCCGGCGGTGAGCAGAATTCCGGCCGCCGCGACCGCGACGACCGCGCGCTTCACCTTCGACGTCGACTTCTTCACGTTGGCGCCGAGGTCGAGCCGCTTGACCGTGATCAGGTTGCTCTCGGTGACGCCGAGCGAGGTCTGCAGCTTCGCCACGCTGTCGGTGAAGATCTTGACGAGTCTCTCGGCGGTGTCGCGCGACTGGCGGGCGGAGCTGCCGGTGATCTCGAAGGTGACCAGCGGCGAGTTCTGCCCCATGGTGATCGTGTAGGTATCCGCGTAGCCGGTCCGCTCGAACTCCTGGACCACGGAGAGATCCAGCGCTTGGACCATCGCGGCGTTGCCCAGCGTCTGCAGGCCCTGCGAGAGCCACGGGTTGCGCTGGTCGGCGGAGGTCAGCTGCTGTTCCGGCGTTGTGTTCTTGGTCGCCGCCGGCGGCACGAGCTGGACATAGGCGGTCCCGATGTAGTCGGGCTTCACCGCGATGACCGTCACGCCGGCGATGGCCACGGACAGCAGCAGTGTCGGCAACGCCACCTGCCAGCGTCGCACGAGCAGCTTCGTGATGTCCCAGAAGTCCAACGTCGTCCTCTCAAAGACCGCGGCGGGCACATCCCCCGCTGAGGTGGCGTCTTCAGTGTCGTGATGCGTCTGCCGGACAGCAAGAACGGAATGGGCCGCGCGCCGGATACCCTACCTGCTCGGGGCCAGTCCGCGAATCGCCTGTGTGCTGGGCGAACACCGCGACTCAGCATCATGTCGGGTTGTCGACAAAATTCCGTCGGATCGGCCGGTTACCCATGGACTGTTCAGCGTCACACGACCGCGTCCGCCGCCGCTGGGCTTCGGGCAAGGTTCGTGTCGCGACGGACGCGGCCGACCCACGCCATCGGCGAGCGCACCGATGATGCCGACGTTCGGCGGTGTCGAGAATCCGATAAACTTTCAGGAACCAGAGCCGTTCCGCTGACCGTCACCCTGGCCGGAGAATCGACCCGTTCGGCCAGCGGCGCAGACGTGGACAGGACACATGCAGATCTCAGTGATCATTCCGGCGTACAACGAGGAAGCTGGCCTCGGTCGAACGCTGGAGGCGTTGGCGGCCTCGCCTGACTCCGGGCCCGACATCGAAATCGTCGTCGCGGCGAACGGCTGCACGGACGGCACTGCTTCCGTCGCACGCTCGTTCGGCGTGCGTGTCCTGGACCTTCCGACGCCGTCGAAGACAGCCGCACTCAATGCGGCAGACGTGATCGCGACGAGCTACCCGCGCATCTATCTCGATGCCGACATCGTGGTGTCGCCGGCGCTGATCCGCGCGTTGGCAAACGCCGTGACGACGCCGGGAACGCTGGCCGCGGTGCCGGGCCGTGCCGTCGACGTGTCCGGCAGCACGTGGCCGGTCCGCAGCTACTATGCCATCAACTCGCGCCTGCCCGTGTTCGTGGGACGCCTGTTCGGCCGCGGTGTGATCGCACTGTCGAAAGAGGCCTGCGAGCGTTTCGATCAGTTTCCGGACATCATCGCCGACGATATGTTTCTCGACTCGGTCGTGGACTCCCACGAGAGGACAGAGATCGATGCGGTGGTCCGGGTGGTCGCACCACGGACGTTCGGCGATCTCGTCCGGAGAGTGGCGCGCGCACGCGCGGGCAACGACGAGTTCTGGCGATGGTACCGAGAGGTTGGATCTTCCCTCGGGATGGCAGCGCACTCGGTCCCGGCGGCTCGACCCGGCTCGTGGTTGACCGATGTGGTCATCCGTTCGCCAAGGCTCTGGCCGGCCTCGCTGTGCTATGTCGCGGTGGGGTTGTTCGCCGATGCGAAGCGTCGGCGACGCGGGTGGACAGTGCGGTCCGGGTGGGGGAGACCTGAGGCAGGACCGGGCCACGGATAGCACCCACCGGGGTGTGCGCGGGGGCCGTCCGGCCGCGACAGGTCAACCGACTGCCGCGTCGACCACCGGCCGCATACGGCGGTGCCAGGAGACCTCGTCGATGAAGCGCAGTCGGCGTTCCTCG
>NZ_JBEPDB010000183.1:0-3940 GCF_040300025.1 Dactylosporangium sp. NPDC000555
GATTCACCGCCGAACCACGAACCACCGCCAACACCGGATGACCATTCGCCACCGCATCCGACAACCGCTCCACCAACAACACCCCGACGCCCTCGCCGAACCCGGTACCGTCGGCCGCGCCGGCGAACGCCTTGCAGCGACCGTCCGGTGCCAGCCCGCGCTGCCGGCTGAACACGATGAACAGCTCCGGGCTGTTCATCACCGTGACACCACCGGCGAGGGCCAGGTCGCACTCGCCCGAGCGCAGCGACCGCACCGCCAGGTGCAGTGCCACCAGCGACGACGAGCACGCCGTGTCCACCGTCACCGCCGGGCCCTCCAGGCCGAAGACGTAGGACAGGCGGCCGGAGACCACGCTCGGGGAGTTGCCCGAGCCGAGGAAGCCCTCCACCTCCTCGGGCACGTTGCCGATCAGGCGCACGGCGTAGTCGTGGTGCATGACGCCGGCGAACACGCCGGTGCGGCTTCCGCGCAGGGTGCCCGGGTCGATCCCGGCGCGTTCGAAGACCTCCCAGCTGGTCTCCAGGAGCAGGCGTTGCTGCGGGTCCATGGCCAGCGCCTCGCGCGGCGAGATCCCGAAGAAGCCCGCGTCGAACTCGGCGGCGTCGTGCAGGAAGCCCCCGTTGCGGGTGTACGAGGTACCGGGGCGCGACGCGTCGGGGTCATAGATGTTCTCGACGTCCCAGCCGCGGTCCGCCGGGAACTCGGAGATCGCGTCGGTACCGGCGGCGACCAGATCCCACAGCTCCTCCGGCGAGCTCACGCCACCGGGGAAGCGGCAGCCCATCGCGACGATCGCGATCGGCTCGTCGGCGCCCGCGACAGCGCTGCGCCGGGTGGGGACCGCGGGAATCCGCTCGGTGTCGCCGGCCAGCCGGGCGTCGAGGAAGGCGGCCAGCACCTCGGGGGTCGGGTGGTCGAACACGAGGGTGGCCGGCAACCTCAGGCCGGTGGCGAGGTTGAGGCGGTTGCGCAGGTCGACCGCCGCGAGCGAGTCGAAGCCGAGATCCCGGAACGCGCGTCCCGGCTCCACCGCGCTCGCCGAGCCGTGGCCCAGCACCGCGGCAACCTGGGTGCGCACCAGCTCCCCCAGCTCGCGCCGGCGCTCGGCGTCGGGCAGGGCGACCAGCCGGCTCGCGGGCGCACCGGCCGCGACGTCACCGGCGAGCGGGCCCGAGGCGGCCCGGCGGGTGACCGGGCGGACGACGCCGTGCAGCAGCCTCGGCACCGGCTCCGTCTCCACCCGGGCCCGCAGCGCCGCCACGTCGAGCGGCATGGCGACCAGCAGCGGCTCCCCGGTGGCCGTGGCCGCGTCGAACAGCTCGAGGCCCTGCTGGTCGGTCAACGCCGGCATGCCCGAGCGGGCGATGCGGCGGCCCTCGTCCGCGTCGAGGTGCCCGGTCATCGCACTGCGCTGCTCCCACAGCGTCCAGGCGATCGACTGGCCCGCGAGTCCGCGGGCCCGGCGGTGCTGGGCGAGCGCGTCCAGGAACGCGTTGGCGGCGGCGTAGTTGCCCTGGCCCGGACCGCCGAAGACGCCCGCGGCCGAGGAGAAGAGCACGAACGAGCGCAGCTGCCGGTCGGCCGTGAGCTCGTGCAGGTGCAGCGCGGCGTCCACCTTGGGCCGCAGGACCGCGTCGATCCGCTCGGGAGTGAGCGACGTGATGGTCCCGTCGTCGAGAACTCCCGCCGTGTGCACCACCGAGGTGAGCGGATGCTCGGCCGGGATGGCGTCGAGGAGCTCGCGCAGCGCCGCACGGTCGGCGACGTCGCAGGCGACGACGGTGGCCCGCGCCCCCAGCCCGGCGAGTTCGTCGACGAGGGCGGTCGCACCCGGCGCGGCGAAGCCGCTGCGGCTGGTGAGCACCAGGTGACGTGCCCCGAGCGTGACCAGGTGCCGGGCGACCCGGGAGCCGAGCAGGCCGGTACCACCGGTGATCAGGACCGTGCCGGCCGGATCGAACGCGATCCCGCCGCCCTCGGCCGCGGCCACCCGGCTCAGACGGGGCGCGTTCGCCTCGCCGGCGCGCAGCGCCAGCTGGTCCTCTTCGGTCGCGGCGAGAACCGCGGCGAACGTGGCGATCTCCCCCGGATCGTCCGGATCGTTGACGTCGGCCAGCACGAAGCGTCCGGGGTGTTCCGACTGCGCCGACCGGACCAGGCCCCAGACCGCGCTGAGCGCGAGATCCGTGACCTCGTCGGCGGGCGTCACCGCCACCGTACCGCGGGTCAGCAGGACGAGCCGGGAGCCGGCGAGCCGCTCGTCGGCGATCCAGCCCTGCAGGAGCTTCGCGACTTCGCGCACGGCGCGATGGACGGCGGCGGCGCCGTCCGCCGGATCGGGCTCGTACCCCGCCAGCGGCATCACGACGAGCTCGGGAGCCGGCGCACCGGCGGCGACGGCGGCACGCACCGCGTCCACGTCCGGGTAGCCGCCGACGCCCAGCACGACCGGTTCGGCGGTGCCGGCAGTGCGGCCGGCGACCCGTACCGGGGTCCATTCGAGGCGGAACAGCGACTCGCGCCGCCCGGCCGCCGCGCGGGGCGCGGTGACCGGGCGCAGCAGCAAGGCGTCGATGGACGCCACCGGTTGACCGGCGGTGTCCCACGCCCGCACCGACACGGCGTTCTCGCCGGCGGGTGCCACCCGGGCCCGCACCGTCGCGGCGCCGTGGGCGTGCAGGGCCGACCCCGTCCAGGAGAACGGCATCCGGCCCGTCTCGGCGCCGGACAGACCGGTGACGTGCAGCACGGCGTCGAGCAGGGCGGGGTGCAGCCCGTAGAACGCGGCCTCGGCCTGATGCTGCGGCGGCAGGCTCGCCTCGGCGTAGATCTCGTCGCCGAGCTGCCAGGCGGCGCGCAGCCCCTGGAACACCGGCCCGTACTCGAATCCGCCGGACGCGAAACGCTCGTACAGCCCGGTCAGGTCGATCGGCACCGCGCCCGGCGGCGGCCAGGCGGCCACGATGTCCCCGGCCGCGGACACGTCCGGGGACAGCATGCCCTGGGCGTGCCGGGTCCAGGGGTCGTCCGGTGCGGCGTCCGCGGGCCGGGCGTGCACGCTGATCGGCCGGTGCCCGTTACCGTCGGGTGCGCCGACTGTCAGCTGCAGGTCCACGGCGCCCGAGCCCGCGAGGGCGAGCGGGATCTCGATCGTGAGGTCCTCCACCCGGCGGCAGCCCACCCGGTCCGCGGCGCGGGCGGCGAGCTCCAGGAAGGCGGTGCCGGGCAGCAGCACGGAGCCCAGCACCCCGTGTTCGCCGAGCCACGGCTGGCTTCGGGTGGACAGCCGCCCGGTCAGCACCAACCCTTCGCCGGCCGCGAGCGTGACGACCGCCCCGAGCAGCGGATGGTCGGCGGGGGCGAGCCCGGCGGCGGCCACGTCCCCGGTGAGCGGGCCGGAGTCCTCGAGCCAGTACCGCTCCCGGCGGAACGGGTAGGTGGGCAGGTCCACACGGTTAGCGGGCACGGAGGCGTACGCCGGCCGCCAGTCCACGCCGATGCCGGCGGCCCACAGCTCGGCCAGCGACCCGTGGAACCGGCTCAGGCCGGCGTCGTCGCGGCGCAGGGTGGCGCACACCAGGGCGTCGGAGCCGGCGGCGCGCGCGGTGTCCTCCAGCGCGACGGTGAGCACCGGGTGCGGGCTGACCTCGACGAAGGCGCGCAGCCCGTCGTCCAGCGCGGCGCGGACGCCCTTCTCCAGCTCGACGGTGTGCCGCAGGTTCCGGTACCAGTAGTCGACGTCGAGGCCCGCCGTGTCCATCGCCGCACCGGTCACCGTGGAGTAGAACGGGATCTCGGCCGAACGCGGGTTGATGCCGGCCAAGAGGCCCAGCAACTCGTCGCGGATCTGCTCGACCTGGACGGAGTGCGAGGCGTAGTCGACCGGAATGACCCGCGCCCGGACATCGCCCGCGACAAGCTCAGCGACAAACGCCTC
>NZ_JBEPDB010000184.1:0-3725 GCF_040300025.1 Dactylosporangium sp. NPDC000555
CCGATGGCGTCGCGGCCTTCGGCGAGGATCTGCCACAGCTGTTCCGGGGTGGACACGCCGCCGGGCAGCCGGCAGCCCATACCCACGATCGCGATTGGCTCGTCCGACACCACCGTCGCCGAGACCGGCCGGTCACTCGTGGCCGTCCCGCCCACCAGCTGGTCCAGCAGGTGACCGGCCAGGGCGATTGGTGTCGGGTAGTCGTAGACGAGCGCACCAGACAGCCGCAGCCCGGTTACCTGGTTGATGCGGTTGCGCAACTCGACCGCGGCGAGCGAGTCGAATCCGGCATCCTTGAAGGTGCCATGTTCCGGCATGGTCGCCGCGGACTCGTGACCGAGGACCGCGGCCGCCTCCGCACGGACCAGCGCCAGCAGATACGCCCGGCGTTCGTCGTGGGCGGCCATCCCGGCGAGCCGGGCGGCCAGGGATCGGGCGGCCGGGGCGGTGGCGCCGGCCGCCCGGCGGCGAGCCACCCGGAACAGCCCGCGCAGCATCGCCGGGACCGGTGAGGTCCCCGGCCAGACGCCGCTGCCGTCCAGGCGGGCCGGCACCAGCGCCGCCGCGTCGGTGGCGAGCGCTGCACCGAACAGCGCCACGCCCAAGTCCGCGTCGACCGGCAGCACACCCGTGCGTGCCCATCGAGCACGGTCGGCGTCGCCGAGGTGTGCCGCCATCCCGCCGTCCGGACTCCACAGCCCCCACGCCAGCGAGGTGGCCGGCAGGCCGGCGGCCCACCGCTGCTGGGCGAGGGCGTCCAGGAACGCGTTCGCCGACGCGTAACCGGCCTGCCCGGCGCTGCCCAGCGTCGCAGCGATCGAGGAGAACAGGACGAAGGCGGTGAGATCACGGTCCCGGGTGGCCTCGTGCAGGTGCCAGGCACCGGCGGCCTTCGGCCCCCACACATCGCCCAGCCCGCCGGCATCCAGGCCGGAGACGACACCGTCGTGCAGCACACCGGCGGTGTGCACCACGGCGCGCAGGTCGACGATGCCGGACAGCAGGCCGTCCACCGCAGCGCGGTCCGCCATATCACAGACGGCCGTCGTGACCTCGGCGCCCGCGTCGGTGAGCTCCCGGCACAGTTGCGGCATGCCGGGAGCGTCACCGCCGCGCCGGGAGGCGAGCACCAGACGTCGTACGCCCGCCGTGGTGACCAGGTGACGGGCGAAGACCCGGGCCAGGTCACCGGTCGCTCCGGTGATCAGGACGGTGCCGTCGCTCCAGGACGGCGTGGACCGCGGCGCCACCTCGCGGCGGGTCAGGCGGGGGACGGCGAACGACCCGTCGCGGATCGCGATCTGCGGTTCGCCGGTGCGAGCGGCCGCCGTCAGCTGTGCCTCGGTCGTCGTTGGGTCGGCATCGACCAGCACGATGCGGTCCGGGTGCTCGGTCTGGGCGGTGCGGATCAGGCCCCACACCGCCGCGGCGCCCAGATCCGGCACGTCGCCGTCCCGAGCGGCCACCGCACCGGAGGTCACCAGCACCAGGCGCGAGCCGGCAGCCGTGTCGTCGGCCAGCCACCGCTGGACGACGGCCAGCACGGCCGCGACCGCGTCGGCCGCCTCGGTTGCGTCCCGGCCGCCGTCGACCCGGTGTGTCACGACCGTCGTGGGTGCCGTGCTGCCGGAGGTCTCCAGCGGCACCCAGCACACCTCGTACAACGACGTCGCCGGTTCGGCCGGTGCCTCGATCTGGCTTACCGTGACGCTCTCGGCGACAAGGACCGGCTCGCCGCCGGCATCCACGGCGATGAGTGCCAGCGAGTCCGGGCCCAGCCGGGACGCGCGTACCCGCAGCAGCGTCGCGTGGGAACCGATTAGCGACAGACCCGCCCAGTGCACGGCCGGCCGGCTGTCACCGTGCAGCCGCACCGCCTGGTCGAGCAGCGCGGGGTGTACCCCGTACCCGTGTTCGGTGTCCTCGGCCAGTGCGATCTCGGCGAAGATGTCGTCGCCGCGGCGCCAGGCCGCGACAACCCCGGCGTCACTCCCGGCGAGCGGCATCGGTTCGGCCGCCGCGGGTGGCCAGAAAACCTCATCCGGTACGACCGGAGTGGCGTCGTCGAGAGTGCCGTGTGCGTTGCGTGCCCAGGCCACGTCGATGCCGTCCCGGGTGGCCCGTGAGTGCACCGTGACGCGGCGCCCACCGGTCCCGTCCGCGGCGCCGACCGTCACCTGCACCTGCAGCGCGCCGTCCCCGGGCACGGCGAGCGGCGCGTCCACGTCCAGCTCTCGGATCCGTGGGCAGCCGAGTTCGTGGCCCGCCTGTAGCACCAGTTCCGCCAGTGTCGAGGTCGGCGGCTGCGGGTCGCGGGCGGCGCTGAGGGCCCCGGAGTAGACGGTGCTGTTCGACTCGGCGTGCACGCTGACCGCTGTCAGGATCGGATGCGAGACGGTGCCGGCGTCCTGGCGGCGAGGCGTGTCGATCAGCCAGTACCGGTTGCGTTGGAAGGGGTAGGTGGGTGCTTGGGGTAGGTGGTTGGTGGGGTTGGTGGGGTGGTTGGTGTGGCCGGTGGTCCAGGTGTGGGCGAGGAGGGTGGTGATGTTGGTGCCGTTGGTGCGGTGGCTGGTGTGGAGGGCGGTGGCGTTGGGGAGGGTTTCGCGGGTGAGGGTGGTGAGGGTGTTGTGGGGTCCGATTTCGAGGAAGGTGGTGACGCCTTGGTCGGCGAGGTAGGTGAGGGTGTTGTGCCATTGGACGGTGTTGCGTGCTTGTTGGGCCCAGTAGTGGGGGGTGTGGTTGGCGGGTTGTGCGGTGAGGTTGGAGATGACGGGGATGGTGGGTGGTTGGTGGGTGAGGGTGGTGGCGGTGGTGGTGAGGTCGTTGAGGATGGGGTCGAGGTGGTTGGAGTGGAAGGCGTGGCTGACGGTGAGGAGTCGTGATGGTGCGGGGATGTTGTGCAGGGTGGTGTGGATGTGTTCGGCGGTGCCGGTGATGGTGATGTGGTTGGCGGTGTTGATGGCGGCGATGGTGACGTCGCCGGTGAGGTGTGGTGTGGCGTGTTCGGGTGTGGTTTGGACGGTGGCCATGGCGCCGGTGGGGGGGAGGTTTTGCATGAGGTTGGCGCGGGTGGTGACGAGTTTGGCGGCGTCGGGGAGGGTGAGGGTGCCGGCGAGGTGGGCGGCGGTGATTTCGCCGATGGAGTGTCCGGCGAGGTAGTCGGGGGTGAGGCCGAGGGTGTGGTAGAGGGCGACTTCGTAGGCGAAGAGGGCGGGTTGGGTGTAGCGGGTTTGGTGGATTTGGTCGGTGTTCATGATGGTGCGTAGTTCGGGGTCGAGGTGGGTGAGGACTTCGTTGAAGTGGTGGGCGAAGGTGGGGTTGGTGGCGGCGAGTTGGAGGCCCATGCCGGGGTGTTGGGCGCCTTGGCCGGTGAAGAGGATGGCGAGTTTCCCGCCGGTGGTGCCGGTGGTGTAGTGGTTGTTGCGGAGTTCGGTGGGGGTGGCGGTGGCGCGGTGGGGGAAGGTGGTGCGGGTGGCGAGTTGTCCGGCGAGTCCGGTGGCTGGGTGGTGTTGCAGGTAGTTGGCGAGGTTGGCGGCGTAGGCGTGGAGGGCTGTTTCGGTTTTGGCGCTGAATGCCAGGATCTCCGGCTCGGGTGAGTGCTCGGTCGGTTCGGCGGATTCCGGTTCGATGGGCTCGGCGGTGGGGGTGTTGGTGTTGGTGGTGGGTGGTTCTTCGAGGATGAGGTGGGCGTTGGTGCCGCTGATGCCGAAGGAGGAGATGCCGGC
>NZ_JBEPDB010000185.1:0-3674 GCF_040300025.1 Dactylosporangium sp. NPDC000555
CGGAGGACGGGCCGTAGCCGCCGGCCGACGGGCCGCCGGGGCCGTACCCGCCGCCCGCTGACGGGCCCGGGCGGTTACGGCGACAACGACTTCGGCCCCAGCGCGGGCAACGGCTACGGCCCGTCGGCCGGCGGCGGCGACTACGACGGCCCCTACGCCGGCCGTGGTGGCTACGAGCCGCGCGGCGGGTACGCGCCGGCCGCCGGGTACGAGCGCGACGGCTACGAGCGCGCTCCGGAGCCCCCGCGCGCCGGCAACGGCTACAGCGGCGGCGGCGGCGAGTACGAGCAGCGCGGCGGCTACGGCCCGAACGCCGGCGCCGGTGGCGGGGATGACGCTCGCCAGCGGGGCAACAATCGCCGGCCGCTGGACTGGCTGGACGACTGACCGGACGGGTCTACGAACGAAGCGGGCGGGGTGGCCGGGTGGCCGCCCCGCCCTCGTGTTCGATGCCGCCTCGTCGCACACTCACGCAACGGTCACGCGGGGCTGATCAAGTGCCCGAACTCGGCGTGCAGGGTCGACCCGGTCGATGCGGCCGTCAACGCCAGTTCGAGCCGGCGGTACGCCGAGGGCCGAAGGTTGGGCCCCGCGTCGGCGAGCGTCGCCCAGCGAAACCCGGTCAGCTCGTCGCCGGCCGGGCGGATCGCCGTGGAGGGATCGAGCACACCGCCGTCGAAGACGAACTGCACCTGATCGCTCCAGGGCCCCCGGCCCGGCGTCCAGTCGACCACCAGGAGGCGACCGACGGCAAGGTCGAGGCCGAGTTCCTCGCCGACCTCCCGGGCGCACGCCGCCGACGGGGGCTCGCCCGTCTCGACGATGCCGCCGGGGATATCCAGGAACGGCTTGTAGTTCGGCACCACGAAGAGGATGCGCCCGCCGGGGTCGCGGATCAGGGCGCCGCTCGCCACGGTCTTGTGGGCCATGCGCCCGGCCACGCCGGCGTGAAACTCCCGCTCCGGCTCGCCGTCGAGTTCGAAGTCCGCGCTGAAGTCGTTCATCAGTGCGAGCGGATGCAGCAGGTGGTGCAGACCTTCGGCGTCGGTAGCGTGAAGGCCAGGCAGCAGGTCCGCCGCTGGATGTCGAGGCCGCCGCCCGGGTGTGGAGCCAGGTCGACCAGGTCTTCCGCGTCGAGGGCGGTCAGCAGCCGGTTGGCGATGTCCATCGTCGGGCCGGGCAGGGAGTCGGCGGCGCGCGACAGGCCATATGCCACGCCCGAGGCGACCGAGCCCCACAGCGTCCGCCGGCCGATCCGTGCCCGCTTGCGGAACTCCTCCAGCAGCGGGTCGAGGTGCGCGTCGACCAGCGATCGGCGCAGCACGCCCAGCAGCTCGGCCTCGTCCTCGACGATGAGCAGGCCGGGGGCGTCCGTCGCCACGATCGGGTCGGTGGCGATCACCGCCGTCACCGGGGCCCTCAGCGCGAGGGTGACGAACGGCTGGCGGTCGGTGTACCGCACCAGCACGTGATCCGGCGTCATCAGCGGCACCCGCCGGGACGCGGCGAAGCCCAGCACCGCCGGCAGGGCCAGCCAGTAGGAGTAGCACTTCCAGGCCAGCGCCGCCGCAGCGTGCGGCTGGGCGCTCCAGCGGCGCGCCGCAGCGTCGAGCAGGTCGGTGACGTCGAGTTCGTCGGCCAGCCGCCACTGCGGCCCATCGGGTCCGACCAGGCCGGGCACCAGCCCCTGGAGTGAATCTTCACCGTGCCGGGTCCGCAGCGCGTCGAGCGTCGCGACCACCGGCCCGAGCGGCTCGACGCCCTCGCGGCTGATGAGCGCGGTCACGTTGGGTCGCCGATCTGGGCCGGGGACACGGCGCGACGGCACCGCGCGTCGAGGCGCGTCCTGTGCGGGCGGTTGGTGCTCACCACCGTTGCGTACCCCCAGATGTGCTTACCAAGCGCCCACGATACAGCTATTAGGTAAGGCTAACCAGCCTTCGCGTGTCGGACGTCAGCGGCGCCGCTGTTATGACTTTGTGTAATCATGCTGGAGGCGGGCGGTGATCGAATTGCGTTGATCAACACCGATGGGGCGGTGTTGTCAACCATTTTGTCAGGAATCCGTCCGGCTGGCCTGGTCGACAGCCGGACTCGTGGACACTAATCGGACAGGGGCCGTCTCCCTGTAGGGCTGGACCGGACATGACCACGAGCGACCCCTCTCCCGTGCCACGGGCGTCGGAGGCGTTCGTCGCAGAGTTCGCGCGGTGGCGCGTGGAGCGCGGCATGTCCAAGAAGCAGCTCGCCGCCGCCATGGGCTTCGACGCCTCGTATGTCAGCCACGTGGAGGCCGGCCGGCACCGCCCGACCGAGGACTTCGCGCGCCGCGCCGAAGCGATCCTGCAGAGCGGTGGCGCGGTCTGGCAGCGGTACAAGGAGTACGACGAGCTGCGGGCAACGGCGCGCAGCCGGGTCGGTGTGCCCGGGCGCGACCCGCCGGTGCCGGATCAGTGGCTGCCGCCCGGAACGGGGCTCGTGGTCGAGCGGGAGACCGCCCGGCTCTCCTACGTCGACGGCAAGTACCGGTGCACGGTCCGCCGCGTGCTGTACAACGCCGGCACGGAGCCGATCACGCGGTACCTCGTGCGGATCTCGGTCGACCGCTACCCGGACGACCCGGCGCGCTCCAACCGCCACCACCACGACCACCCGCTGTCGCTCGAGGAGCTGTCGCTGGTGGCCTCGTGTGCCGGTGAGCCGATGGAGTGGCGGGCCAAGACCGACCGCGACACGCTCAAGGAGCTGTGGCTGCTCTTCGAGAACGCGCAGGGCCGCTTCCCGCTGTACCCCGGGCAGCGGACCACCATCGCGTATACCTGGCACATCGGCATCGACAAGTGGGGCAACTGGTTCGAGCGGGCGATCCGCCTCCCGACCCGCCACCTTACCGTCGAGGTCGAGTTCCCGGCCCGGATGCGCCCGGTGGTCTGGGGCGTGCAGACGTCGCTGTCGGCCGAGGAGGTGCCGCTGCGCACCCCGATCACGCAGGAGCTGTCGGAGGACGGGCGCGCGGTCTTCTCCTGGCACACCGAGGCGGCGACGCTGCACGACTACTACCGGCTGGAGTGGCGCTTCCGCGGCAGCCGGCCGGAGGGCGCGGTGGAGGAGCCCGAAGATCGGGTCGACCCGCCGTACGGGTCGCAGAGCACGCACGACGTGGACCACCAACTGTCCGCGTGAGGACCGCAACCGAGGCACGCCACGGCCGTCGCTACGATGGCCCGCGTGGCGGTTGCGGTCCTGTTCGACCTTGACGGCACGCTCATCGACAGCGAGCCGATCTGGGGCGCGGCGAACACCGGCCTGGCGCGATCCCGTCGCGCCGAGGTCACCGATGAGCTGCTGCGCAGCCTGAGCGGGCTGGATGCGACGCTCGCGATGCGCCGCATCCACCGGCAGCTGGGCTGGTCCGGCTACGACGTCCAGGACGACGTGGCCTTCGTGCAGCGGCAGGTCCGTGAGGCGTATGCCCGCGGCGTGCACTGGCTGCCCGGCGCCCGGGAGCTGATGGCCGAGGCGCGCGCCGCCGGCCTGCACACCGCGCTGGTCACCTCGACGTACCGCGAGCTCGTGCGGTACGTGCTCGCGGAGGCCGGCCCGGACGCGTTCGACGCGGTGATCTGCGGCGAGGTAGGGCGCCGGGTCCGGCTTCGGGCGGTGTCCGTCGTCGC
>NZ_JBEPDB010000186.1:0-3383 GCF_040300025.1 Dactylosporangium sp. NPDC000555
TCGCCCAGCGACGGCAGCACCCGCTCGGTGCGGCCCGCGAACGCGGCGGCCAGGTCGGCGAACAGCCACGGGCGGCCCAGACAGCCGCGGCCGATGACCACGCCGTCGCAGCCCGTCGACGTCGTCATCCGCAGGGCGTCTGTCGCCTCCCAGATGTCACCGTTGCCCAGGACCGGAATGCCCAGGGCCTGCTTGAGCGTCGCGATCGCGGACCAGTCGGCCTCGCCCGAGTAGCGCTGCGCGGCCGTCCGCGCATGCAGCGCCACCCACGCCACACCGGCGTCCTGGGCGGTCAGGGCGGCATCCAGGAAGGTGCGGTGCTCGTCGCCGATGCCGATGCGCATCTTCACCGTCACCGGCAGGCCCTGAGCCGCCTCGACCGCCGACGAGACGATCGAGCGGAACAGGCGGCGCTTCCACGGCAGAGCCGAGCCGCCGCCGCGGCGGGCGACCTTCGGGACGCTGCAGCCGAAGTTTGCGATCTGGCGACTACCAATTGTAGTATCTGGTCGATATAATACTCATGACATATAGTACAGGCAACATGCTCGGGGGCGCGACTTGGCGTGGACGATCGTGGTAGTCGAGCCGGTTCGCTCGTGGCTTCATGATTTGCGGCACTCCGACCGTAGGACCCTGGCACTGATCAGTGCGGCAGTTGACGCGCTGGCGGTTGAGGGACCCGCGCTGGGCAGGCCCCTCGTGGACACAGTTCGGGGATCGAGGCTTGCAAACCTGAAGGAGTTGCGACCCGGGTCAGCCGGCGCAAGCGAAGTCCGGCTGTTGTTTGTGTTCGATCCAGTCCGGCAGGCGGTCCTGTTGGTTGGCGGAGACAAGGCCGGCAACTGGCAGGGTTGGTACAGAACGGCGATACCGGTTGCGGAGGCGGCGTACGAAGCCCATCTGCAGCGGCTGCAAGAGAAGGACGGTGAGCAATGATGGACCACCTCAAGGATCCGCAGGCCATCTCCTGGGATGACATGAAGGCCGAACTCGGCTTCTCCGACGCGGAGCGCGCGGAGATCCAAGCCGGTGCACACGAGCTGATCGCCCAGGCGCGTGCCTACCGCCTGGCCGAGGTCCGCCGTCGCCAGCACGCGACACAGACCGACATCGCGAAAGTGATGGGCGTGACGCAGGCACGCGTGTCGCGGATCGAGAAGGGAGAGATCTCGCGCAGCGAGGTCGACACACTCGCCGCCTACGTCCAGGCACTCGGCGGAAAGCTGAAGATCATCGCCGACTTTGGCGACGAATCCTACGTCCTCGCTTGACCCCAGCAGTCGCGGTGGGCCGCGCGCGGCGAATCTCAACGCCGCGCCGGTCGGGTCGCAGGCCATAACGGGGACGTAGCGCCAGGGCCCTCGCCGGTGAAGCTGTGGGTCTTTCCGAGGCGGCCGACGGCCAGCAGAGCTCGAACTACGGCACCACGGGCCTACGCGGCACGACCGGCGGAGCTGGGAAGGTTTGGCCTTCGCCAGAGCAGTGCGCAGCCCGGTGGGACGAATCCAGCGCTACCGCTGGACTGCTCGACTGCGGTGAGGTAGTCGCCGCGAACGAGTTCGCCGAGGCGGTAGACGCTGCAGCGATGCACAAGCCGGACAAGTCCCGGGTTGCGCATGCGCTGCGCATGCGCTGCGCATGCGCAATACTCTTCTCGCATCGACCTATGCGGCCGACGTACCGCAACTTCGATTGCCACTGTGGACCGACATTGGGATGCGTGCGCGCATGGGATCAATCCGCAAGTTGCCGTCAAAGAACTTCCAAGCGGCAGTTCTCATGTCCGACGGTAAACGCAAGACCAAAACATTCGCGACCGAGCACGAGGCAATTTCCTGGACGCTCGACCTCGAGGCCGAACGGGACCGACTCCGGACAACATCGGAGAACGAGCGCAGCCACGTTACAGCGGTTGCCCTCCTCAACGAACTGCAACGACTCGTGGAGGAGGATCTCATCGGCGAACAAGAAGTGCACCATCTATGGCGACTGACCTACCGAGCCGCCGTGCGACTTGGGATGCAGCTTTCTTCAACAAGGAGCGCCGATGCGTAAGGGCCGAGCCTTCATTCGTCACGTCGACGAAGTCCTCAACGAGTGCCGGATGCTCGAGGTCGAGATCTCGCGTTCAGCCGTCGAAGACATCGTCGAAGCCCAAGTCCGCCGAATCAGCAAGCAGATGGGCATCACCGAGAAAACCGTCGTGAACACCTACATGAGCATTTTTCCCGCTCGCGACCTGGCCGCTCGAATCCATGAGGCCCAAACGTCAGAGTCACAAGATATTGACGACACCCCGCACGCAGTTCTCAACGTCCGCGCCACAGGGCGGCTGCTGGCATCGCTCGGCCAAGCGGCGCGCTGTGTGAGCCTGAATCACATGACCCTTTCAACCGGCGACAAATGGGACACCATCGGAATACTCGACGATGTGAGCAATGCCGTGAGTCTGATTGGCATCGCGTTGGCGGAGCGCGACTCGGGCGCGGGCGCGATCGTGCTGCGCGACGAGGCTGTTGTGAAAGCTCGAGCGGGCCTGCAGAGCGTCATCGACAAATTGTCGAGCGGGCAGTGGAAGATGTACGAAGAGCGCCCCGACATCGACAGGGCGGTAATCAAAGGCATGACTCAGGACTTGAGCGTCCTGCCAGCGACGATCTAGACCGCGAAATCAGGATTGGCTCTTGGCCGACGGTTGCCGGGATCGTCGAGTTCGCCACCTCAGCGATCACCTCCGAGTCGCAAGCATGTCGCAATCATTCAGCACGCCTACGCGGAGAGCGACGGGACCGATTGCCGCGCGGCTCGGCTCAACAGTGACTTCGACTAGGTCGGCCAAGCCGCCTGACACGGTCAAACCCTGGCGACCGACGGCCGGAGCCCCGGAGGCGGCGGCCGATCCGCACGCAGCACTGGGTTCGGCTCCACTGGCAGCACTTCGGGCATCTAGCCGCCGGAGTCGTCGAGTTCGGCGTCCTCGGGGATCAGGTCCGAGTCGCGGTCGGTTAGCCAGCCGTCTGGGAGGATAACCCGGCCCGGGGTGCCTGTGCGGCCGCGCGGCTGGCCCAGGATCTCGCGTGGGAACGGGGCCGTCGAGTCCAGCTGGGCGAGCAGGTCCGACAGCTCCGTCAGGGACGACGCCATCGCCAGCGAGCGGCGTAGCTCGCCGCCGGCCGGGAAGCCCTTCAGATACCAAGCCACGTGCTTGCGGAAATCCGTCACGCCGTCGCGCTCGGTGCCCAGCCACTCCGTCAGCAGCTCCGCATGCCGGTACATGAGGGCCGCCACCTCGCCCAGCGACGGCAGCACCCGCTCGGTGCGGCCCGCGAACGCGGCGGCCAGGTCGGCGAACAGCCACGGGCGGCCCAGACAGCCGCGGC
>NZ_JBEPDB010000187.1:0-3374 GCF_040300025.1 Dactylosporangium sp. NPDC000555
ACGCCGACGCCGACGCCGACGCCGACGCCGACGCCGACGCCGACGCCGACGCCGAGCGCTGTTGCGCACCCACACCGCCACCGCCACCGCCACCGCCACCACGTCGGCGCGCCAGGGCGGCAACGCACGGAACGGTCAGCAGCGATACCCGCCGACCGGCCGCGGCGGCGGTGATGCGAACATGCACGCACCGCAGGGCCCCCGCCACTGTGGCGTCAGCCAGCCACTGTCCCATTGCCTCACAACGACAACGGCCCGCCCGCCGCACGCGCCCGCATCGGCGGATTCGGGCGCCCTCCAGCGCCGAACGCTGGTCACGAAGCGTGACGGCTTCGGGCGGCCTGGTGCGCTCGGTCGGTGGCATGAGTCCAGAACATCACGCCCGTCCGCCGGGGGATTGCGGCCGTCTATTCATGGAACACACGGATGGTACGTTCGTTTCGGCGGTCCTGCTGGTTGACCCTGGACTCGTGGTGGCCCGGACCGAGGTCCTGGTAGCGGGCGCCGGGTCGGTCGGAAGGTAACAGACGATGGTCAGTACCGAATTGCCGATGGCGACGATCGCGCGTGCTTGCCCCGCTGCCGGCCCAGCCGCTGGTAGCGTCGCCGAGCGATCCAGTCGGCGGGGGAAAGCGGCGGGCCTACGGGTCGGGGTTTCGTCAATGACCCAATATCGGTAGTCTCACTGCGACTATCGAGTGGGGGAGTGTTGTGACGGCTGGCAGCGGGCGGACGCGTGCGCCTGGCAGCGAGGTTGTCGGCGACGTGGCGACGTCCGTGCGGCAGGTGCCGCTGCGGGAGCATTCCACGGTGGCGGCGATCGTGCAGGCCGGGGGGTCGTGGTCGCCGGTGCTGGCCGTGATGGGCCGCCACGGCGTTACACCGGTTCCGCATGCCGGCAACCGGCCCCGCTCGATGGCGCGTGACCGGGCGGCGGCCGGATCGCTCGGGTTCCCTTGCTTGCCGAGCACGCGACGCACCGCCCTGGTCAGGGTGCGACGCGGCCCGCTCTTGAGCTGGAGTCCGGGATACCAGCGGCACCGGTTCGCCGGCGGCCGCCGCGTGAGCGTGCCCCTCTGACCCGGCGGGCGGTCGGCCCGCTGGTCATCCCTCATTGTCGACCCTTGGAAGGGTGGAACCCCTATCGTGTCCGAAACTCCGTTGTGGCTTCAGGGACGCACTGCCGTCGTCGAGGCGGCCGACCCGTCGCACTGGCGTGACGGCGTCCCCGACTACCACCTCTCGCACATCGTCATGCCCGCCCAGCGCACGCACCAGTTCGCCCCGGACTCGCTCGAGGCGGTCGTCGAAGGAATCGTGCAGGTCTTCGAGATGGAGGTCTCGCACAAGAAGGACCCGGCGACCTGGGTGTCGATGGTCACAGAGCACTTCCGGACCAACGTCAACGGCGGGCCGTGGGCGAGCGCGCAGGACATCGCCGACATCGGCAGCTATAACATCCTCATCGGTGAAAGCCCGTTCTACCGCACTGGCCAGGAGTCGTTCGAGTCCTCGCACCACATCTTCCACAAGGCGTTCCCGGGCGGGTTCTACTGGGAGGTGCTGGAGGTGCTCAGCCCTCCGCCGGTGGTGACGTTCAAGTGGCGGCACTGGGGCGCGTTCGAAGGCGAGTACCACGGCCACCAGCCCGACGGCCGGACGGTCGAGATGTACGGCGTGAGCGTCGCCAAGCTGAACGACGACCTGAAGCTGCTGGAGGTCGAGCACTACTACGACCCCAACCAGTTCCTCGGCAAGCTGACCGGCGGTTGCCCGGTCACGCACTGAACGAACATTTGGCGTGGCCACCCGGCACGGTCCGGGTGGCCACGCCGTTTGTGCGGGCGACCGGTTCGTCGCACTGCCCGTGCAGAAGGCCCACAGTGGACAGTGATGGTCAGTAGTCCGGGGGCCGGATGAGCTGGGCGTTGACCACCACCGCGGGATCCACGCCGAGGTTGGCCTGGGGCTGGGTGTCCTCCTGGTGGCAGCGGGCCAGGGTCGCGGCCCCGGCGCCGTCGCCGTCCTCGATGGCCTGGATCAGCTCGGCGTGGCTGTCGAGGCTGCGCCGGGTCGCCTCCTTCCCGGGGAGCTCGCCCTCCATCACCGTGCGGGCCGCCCACTCCTCTTCGTGCGCATACCACAACCCCTCGAGCATGCCGAAGAGCAGCTCGAAGGTCTGGTTCCCGCAGTTGCGCACGAGCGCCTCGTGGAACTCCTTCATGCAGGCCACGAACTTGGCGAAGTCGCCGAGGCTCTCCTCGGTCCGGCGGTGGATCTCGCGCAGCGCGGGGACGACCGTCTCCATGCGGTCCGGCCGGATCGCACACATCTCGGCGCACATCGGGTCGAGGTGCCGGACCGCAAGCCCCAGGTCGTGCACGCTGACCTTGCGGGACTGCAGCACGAGGCCGAAGACATAACCGGCCCGCTCGAGCTGGGGTGGATGCACCTCGGCGCCACCCCGGTTGCCGCGGCGGATGGTGATGAGCCCCTCCGTCTCCAGCGTGCGCATGGCCTCGCGGACGGACGGCATGCTGACCCGGAACTCCTCGAACAGCTCGTCCTGCTTCAGCAGCCCGTTCTCCGTGGTCAGATCGCCGCGCAGGATCCGGTCGCGCAGCTCATCAGCGAGGCGCTCGCCGACCCGGCGACGCAGCAGCAGCGGGCCCTTCGTGCCGCGGCCCGGAGCGGGGTCGGGGTCCGCCATGGTCTTCGCCTTCCTCATCCGTCCACCTCGGAGGGTCTGGCCAGCACCGCCCGGAAACGGGCCGCATTGGCGAGCTTGATGTTCTCATATCCGCGGACCAGATCAGGTGCCCGCGCCACCGCCAGGCATCGGTCCTGGTCGTCATCCCGGAGCGCGGCCAGCACCGCGGTGGTGTATTCGTCCGGCAGCGACCGCTCGACCCGGCGTACCGCGGCCAGGCCGAACGGGTCGAACGGCGTGCCCCGCACCGACCGCATCGCCCGCAGCGCCGCGAAGACCGGCCTGATCCAGCCGCCCAGCGCGAGCTTGCGGCGCAGGCCGAGCGCCCGCAGGAACGGCGGATGGATGTGGTAGCGCACCCGGGCCCGGGTGCCGCCGGCGGCCGCCTGGTCGCCGATGTCGAGCTTCAGGTGCAGCCGGGCGACCTCGTACTCGTCCTTGTACGCCAGGAGTTTGAACAGATAACGAGCGAACTCCACCGCCGCGGTGTCCGTGCCGAACCGCTCGGACTCGGCGGTCACGACGCGGCGCACCGCGTCCACGTATCGCTCGGCCAGCCGCGCGTGCTGGTAGTCGACGAGTTCGGCGGCCCGGAGCTCACCGATCTCCCGCACCGCGGCCGGCAGGCCGGCCGCGTCGAGCAGCTGTCGCGCGACCTCCCGCG
>NZ_JBEPDB010000188.1:0-3174 GCF_040300025.1 Dactylosporangium sp. NPDC000555
CTGCGGCTGGACCGGGTGTCCTCTGTGGACGACGTACTACTCAACACCGCAGGCGCCGGGCTGGCCGCGCTGACGGCGCGCCGCTGGTGGCGCGCGCTACCAGCGCTCAGCGCCACACGGGCGGGGTGCCGGTGTCGATGAGCTTCCAGTCCCCGTTGTCGTACAGGACGTTGTCGTAGTAGAAGACCGTTGCCGGCAGGAGGTCGGGCGTTGTGAAGGCGGCCCTCGCGGCCTCGTGCAGGACACGGTTCGGCACGCCCCAGGCGTCGTGGGCCAAGGCCGCGACGTAGGACAGGGCGTGGTGGCCCATGAAACTGTCGTACGTCAGGCTGAACACCTCGTCGGCGGCCAGCGGGACGTCGCGGGGGATGACGTTCGCCGGGGGCAGGTCGCCGGGCAGGGACGCGGCCGCGCGCAGCGAGCTGTCGACGTAGATCGCGCAGTCGCGGTACAACACCTTGGTCCGGTGTGTCGCCAGGTCGAAGGCGAACAGGGTGTTCTGGCCGTGCGTCTCCAGGGGGCAGCCCGTCGCGCGGGCGGCCTCGCACCACAGGCGGACCATCGGCACGATGACGCGCCCGGCCACGAACTCGGCCGGGTCCTCGCCGGACGCCGCGACCAGCTGCTCCAGCAGCGTCGGGTCGCCGGGGGCGTGCAGGTCCCGGCCGTAGAGGGCGAACAGCGGCACCGTCACCGGCGGGGCCTGCCGCAGCGGCCGCGCCGAACGGACCAGGAACCCCCACGCGTCCTCGCCCAGGCCGGGGTCGAACCAGCCGCCGCCGACCTCCGGCAGGACCGGCAGGCCGGCCCGGACCAGGTCGTCGGACACCCACAGCTGCAGCTCGATCACCGGTCGGCGCAGCCGGCGGGTGAACCGCGACAGGCGCCGCGGGTAGTGCAGCTTCACGAAGTGCGGCTCGACCGGGCGGCCGGCCACGGCGGTCACGAAGACCGTGCGGGCGTTCGCCGACGGCACCACCGTCAGCGACGGGCCGGGGGCGCACCGCGACAGCTCGCCGGCGCCGAGGAGGTCGGGGCTGTCCAGGGTGTTCGGGTGTACGGGCAGCAGGACCGCGTCGTCGCCGGCGTACAGCTCGTGCAGGGCGGACGGGATCGCGGCGCGGCGGTAGGCGCCGAGCCCGGCCGGGACGCGGAACGTCGGGAGCTCGAACGTCGTCGTTCCCCGCTGCGGGTGGTATTCCTCGGCGATGTCGAGGTCCGCGGCGTAGGGGCTGTACGTGCGGGTCCCCACCCCGAGATACCGTTCCGCGTACTGCCACAACGCGATCGGGTCGCGGGCGTCGATGAGGCGCATCGCGGGAAGCCTACTGCGCGTACCGGCCGAACCTGAACGGAGAGCCGTGTCACCTGCCCCACGTGTCGTGCGCGCGGCGCTGCGCGGGCCGCGGCCCGTCTACATCTACGACCTGCCGACGGTGCGGGCCCGCATCGCCGAGCTGCGCGCGGCGCTGCCGGAGGGCGTCCTGGTCGCGTACGCGATGAAGGCCAACGGTCACCCGGCGGTGGTCCGGGCCGCGCTGGAGGCCGGTGACGGTCTCGAGGTCGCCTCCGGCGGGGAGCTCGCCGCCGCGGTCGAGGCCGGGTCGGGGTTCACGCTGCTGAGCGGGCCCGCCAAGACCGACGACGACCTGCGCGCCGCCGTCGCGGCCGGGGCGGTGATCAACGTGGAGAGCCCGCACGAGCTGCGCCGGCTCGCCGCCGTGGCCGGGCCGGCCCGGATCTGCCTGCGGGTCAACCGGGCCCACGCGGCGCTGCCGGGCTCGCACCGCATGTCGGGGGCGCCGACCCAGTTCGGGATGGCCGAGGAGCACCTCGCGGCGGCCGCCGCGCTGGCCCGCCGCGACGGGCACGAGCTGCTCGGCTTCCACCTGCACGCGGTGTCGAACAACCTCGACGCCGTCGCGCACGCCGCGTTCATCCGCGACTGCGTCGCGTGGTCCCTGCGGGCGGCGCGGGACCTCGGCGTCGACGGGCCGCTGATCAACGCCGGGGGCGGATTCGGCGTCGACGTCACCGGCGCCGCCGCGTTCGACCTCGGGGCGCTCGCCGACGGGCTGCGCGACCTTACGCTCGATCGTGGGGCGCGGCTGGTCGTCGAGCCCGGGCGGTACGTCGCGGCGCCGGCCGGCTGGTACGCCGCCGAGGTCGTCGACGTCAAACGCAGCCATGGGCGGTGGTTCGCCGTGGTCCGCGGCGGCACCCACCATTTCCGGCTGCCGGCGTCGTGGGGCTACAGCCATCCGTTCACGGTCCTGCCGGTCGAGGACTGGCCGTACGGGTTCGAACGGCCCGGCGTGACCGGCGCGGCGGTCACGGTCGCGGGGGAGCAGTGCAACCCCCGCGACGTGCTGGCCGCCGACGTGCCGGTCGAACGCGTACGGGCCGGGGACGTGGTGCTGCTGGCCGGCACCGGCGCGTACGGCTGGGAGGTCGCCCACCACGACTTCCTGCGCCTGGCCCACCCGGCCTTCACGATCCTGGACGAGCCCCCGGAGGAGTCCCCGGACCAGTTCCTGGCCTGAACGCCGCACGTACCACCCGCAACGCCTGGCGGCGGGCGTCGCCGGTGAGCGTGTCGACGTACAGCACGCCGTCGAGGTGGTCGGTCTCGTGCTGCAGCGCCCGGGCGAGCAGGCCCGTGCCGGTCACCGTGACCGGCTCGCCGTGCTCGTCGAAGCCCTCCGCGGTGACCCGCATCGCCCGCGGTGTCGGGAACGCCAGCCCCGGGATCGACAGGCAGCCCTCGTCGCCGTCCTGCAGCCCGGACCGGGCGGTGATCCGCGGGTTGACCAGGTGGCCGAGGGTCTTGTTCGCGCCGTAGGAGAACACCCGGGCGGCGATGCCGATCTGCGGCGCGGCGACCCCGGCCCGGCCCGGCTCGCCGGTCAGCGTGTCGAGCAGGTCGCGGACCAGCGCCCGCAGCTCGGCGTCGAACGAGGTCACCGTCTCGGCGGGGGTCCGCAGCACCGGGTCGCCGAGCACGCGGATGGGTCGGATCGTCACGGTCCGACAGTACGCGGCGCGCTCAGCGCTGGATCGGGTTCGGCACCCGGCACCAGCGGTCCGCGAGCGGGTCGGCGGCCAGCCGCATGGCCGCCGTCGCCTTCAGCGGCCATGCGGGCCCGAACAGTGCCGCCGCGTCGTCCGGGCCGG
>NZ_JBEPDB010000189.1:0-3084 GCF_040300025.1 Dactylosporangium sp. NPDC000555
GCCGACATCCTGATCCGCCTGGGTCGGGCGGCCGAGGCCGCGGAAGAGCTCGAACACGCCGCCGACCTCGCGCCGACGCGCCACGAGCGGCAACTACTCCGCCAGCGGATGGCCGACGCCCTCGCCGGCAACACCACCGACACCACCCACTGACGCCAACGACCCACGACGAGCGCCGGTCGTAGCCACACCCACGGCGAACCCGACACGGACGTCGCGCAGCACCAAGTACACCCGCCGGCGCGTTGGGGCACCGGGCACGCCAGTGGCGCCAGGGACGCGCCGAGGCCGACCTGGCATGGGTGATACCCCACACCTTCCGCAAACCGTCGCCACCCTCATTGACAAGGAGGTCAATGCCAAGAGCGCGGCGGGCCCAACTCGGGCACGGCAGTGAGCAGGTGACGAACCAGCACTACATCGCCAAACCCGCCCTCGCGCCAGACGTCCCAGGGATCCTCGAACGGCTCGGTACGCCGTATTCGGCGAAATCGTCGTCGTCGAGCACCTTCGCCTGCCCGATCGCGTCGGCGAAGAGGCGGCGGTCGAAGCCGCTGTCCGCACGCTCCGCGAACCGTAGCAGCGTCTCGTGGTCATAGCGGCCGGATTCGAGCGCGGCGTCGATGTCGATGAAGTCGCGGGCGAAGGCGCGCCCGTACAGCGCGGCCATCTTGTTCGCGATGGCGTCGTCGGGGTGCAGTACCGGGCCGATCGCCATGACGACTGGTTCCGGACGGCCGAGGCCATCGAGTGGTTGGAACGGGGTCGGGCCGGCGTCGACCGCTGGGATCACCGCGCAAGCGGGCTGGCGGATCTGCTGGTGGAGTTGTACACCGAGGCCGGCCGCACCGAAGACGTCATCGCGCTGTGGCAGGCCCGGTTCCAGTCGGAGGGCAGTGTCGAGACCTACCGGGTGCTGCGGGAAGCCATCCGCGCCGCGAACCCCGGGCGCTGGCCGGAGCAGCGTGAACAGGCATGGTCGCTGCTGCGGCGCAGAGCCGACGTCGCCAGCCTCTGGAGCGCTGGCGACGTGTACGTGCGTGTACTGCTGTTGGAGGACGAGGCTGCGTGGGAGTGGGCCTGCCCCGTTTTGACGGACATCCGAGATCAGGGGACCTGGGGTCTCCGGGAGGATGTCCAGCATCATGGAGAGCGTGGGGAAGAAGCGATCGAGGCCACGGCGGGCGTTCACGCCTGAGTTCAAGGCCGAGATCGTCGAGTTGTGTCAGCGCGGGGACCGCACGGTCGGGCAGGTCGCGCGGGATTTCGACCTGACCGAGACCGCGGTGCGGCAGTGGGTCAAGCAGGCCGAGCTTGATGCCGGGACCCGCTCGGACGGGTTGACCAGCGACGAGCGGGCCGAGCTGGCCCGGCTGCGTGCGGAGAACCGCCGGTTGCAGCAGGACGTCGACATTTTGAAGCGGGCGACGGCTTTCTTCGCACGGGAGACCCGGTGAACGTGTATCCGTTCATCGAGGCGGAGCAGGCCGGCAAGCACAGTGTCAAACGCGCGTGCGAGCTGCTGCAGGTCTCCCGGTCCGCCTACTACACCCGCAACATCACCAGCTCCCGGAAGCGCGTCGACGAGCAGCTCACCGCAAAGATCCTGCAGATCCATGCGGCGTCGAACGGCACCTATGGGGCGCCGCGGATCCACGCCGAGCTCGCCGCTGCCGGGCTGCGGCACGGCCGCAAACGCATCGCCCGCCGGATGCGCGCGGCCGGGATCCGGGGCAAGAGCCCACGCCGCTGGCAGGTCACCACGATCCCGGACCCGAACGCTGCGAAGCGCCCGGACCTGATCGGCCGGGACTTCACCGTCGACCCAGCGGCGATCGACACCCGCTGGTGCGGTGACATCACCTCATCAACACGTGGGAAGGCTGGCTGTATCTGGCCACCGTCATCGACCTGGCCTCCCGCCGCGTCGTGGGCTGGGCCGTGGCCGACCATCTCAAGACCGACCTGGTCGACGCCGCCCTGACCGACGCGCTGCGCCGCCGCCGGCCCGCCGACGGGCTCGTGTTCCATTCCGACCGCGGCTGTCAATACACCAGCGCCCAGCACGCCCGCCTCGCCAAGCGGCATGATGTCCGCCTGTCGGTCGGCCGGCGCGGTCAATGCTGGGACAACGCGGTCGCCGAATCGTTCTTCGCCACCATCAAAACTGAACTCATGCACCGGCAGGCCTGGCCCACCCGCGCTGCCGCCAGGCAGGCGATATTCGAGTACATCGAGGGCTGGTACAACACCCGCCGCCGGCATTCCAGCCTCGGCTACCTCAGCCCCGCCGCCTTCGAGAACAGCACCAGCGTCCGGCCGTTGACCGCCCTCAGGGTAGCTTGAGGATCAACACATCGACCCTGTCCGTCGAATCGGGTCAAGCCCAGAGGCCATCGGCCGGTACCGATGCGATCCGCAGACCCGGTTGGCGGCCACCGACCGACGGTCGGCGACCCATCCGGCCGAGGCGCTCGCGATCTATCTTCCGATCATCGAGGCGGCCGTGGCGCAGACCAGCACGATCGGGTACGAACGGGCCGCCGACCTGTTGGTCACGCTCAGGGACGTGTTCGCAAGGGCCGGGCAGGACTTCGAGGCTGAGGTGGCCCGGCTGAAGGCGGTACACAGCCGTAAGCGCAACTTTTCTTGGTGCGCTGCGCCAGCGCGGACTGTGACGTCCTGCCCGGCGAACCGCGCAAGCGGATCGGCGAGGTCCAACGCCTTCGGGATCCTCGCTACGCGACCGCGAGTCCCGAGGAGATCAAGCTGTCCCGGGATGGATTTTGCCGACTCCAGCGGTACCTGTGATGACCGTGACGACCGTCGCGTGGGATTCGTGCCGCTCAGCACCGAGCGCCTCGTCGAGTGTGGCCAGTTCGTTGTGCCGGTTGACGAACGCGGACACGTCACCGGGCAACTGCGACGGGATCACCCCGAAGGGCCCCGGCCCGTGGTGGTGGACGTGCACGCCACCGTGGATATCACGGGTTCTGGCGCAGGAAGCGTGGTAGGCGATCGGTGGATCAGTTGGGTTGAAGGATGCGGCGACGGAGGAGGTCGAATTTGGCCCGGCCGTACATT
>NZ_JBEPDB010000190.1:0-2938 GCF_040300025.1 Dactylosporangium sp. NPDC000555
CTCGGCCAGCGGCCTGCGCGCCGGCAGCGGCGTCACGGTCGGCGTGCTCGGCCAGGCGATCGGCGTGCACTGGTCGCTCGGCCTCAGCTCGGCCGCGCTGTGCCTGGGCACCGGGCTGGCGGCCCTCTACACTCGCGGCGGCCGCCGCGCGCCGGCCCAGGAGGCGGCGGCCGAATCGGTCGAGGCCCCGCCTGCCCGAGAGACGGCTTCGCAGCAGTACGACGGGTAGGCTCCTCAACGGCAGGGGGTTTGATCATGTCCGAGCCATCGCAGCCGCCCGTGCCGGGCCGGCGGATCCTGCTCACCGGGGCCGCCGGGCGCATCGGCACGATGCTGCGGCCCGGGCTCGCCCGCCCGGACCGGGTGCTGCGGCTGCTGGACATCGCGCCGCTGGCACCGGCCGCACCGGGCGAACGGGTGGAGATCCTGACAGCGTCCTTCACCGACCCGGACGCGATCCTCGCCGCCTGCCGGGGCGTCGACGCGGTGGTCCACCTCGGTGGGTGCGCCGGCGAGGCACCGTGGGAGACGATCCGCGCCGTGAACATCGACGGCACGCAACGGCTGCTGGCGGCCGCGGTCGAGGCGGGAGTACGGCGGGTGGTCCTCGCCGGAAGCATCCACGCCGCCGGGTTCCGCACCCGCGACGAGGCGGCGCACGGCCCGCTGCCGGCGGACAGCTCGCCCCGCCCGGACACCTTCTACGGGGTGAGCAAGGCCGCGGTGGAGGCGCTGGGCAGCCTGTACCACTCGCGGTTCGGCATCGACGTGACGTGCCTGCGCATCGGGGCGTGCCGGCCGCTCCCGGCGGTCCCGGAGGACCTGGCCAGATGGCTGTCCCCCGCGGATGCGGTACGGCTCGTCGAGGCGTGCCTGCGGGTCGAGCCGGCCGGATTCCGCATCCTGTGGGGCATCTCCGCCAACACCCGCCGGTGGTGGTCGCTGGCCGAGGCGGAGGCGATCGGGTACCACCCGCGCGACGACGCCGAACGGTACGCGGCGCAGGCCCTGTCCGGCGGCGACGCCGACCCCGCCGCACCCCGCAACCACCGGGTCGGCGGCGGGTTCTGCACCATGCCGCTCGGCTGACCCGCCTCACCACGACCAGCGGGGGCCGGCGCTGTAGCGCCGGCCCCCGCCGTGGACCCGATGCCCGGATCAGCCGGTGAAGGTGGCCGTGATCTGCGTGAACTGCCAGTTGTTCTGCGCGATGCCGCTGCAGTTGGACACCACGCCGCCGCCGGGGCAGGGCTTGTCACGGTTGACCGACCAGAACGCGAGCCGCGCCAGGTGGTTGTTCTGGGCGTAGTCGCGGATCTGCTGCCAGTGCGCGGGCGAGGTCAGCTCCTGCTGGTCCGACAGACCGTTCATGCCGGAGATGCCCATGTGCCGGTACGCAGTGGCGTCGTCCCACCCGAACGCCGACTTCAGCTGCGCCTTGAGCCCCTCGGAGGCGCTCACCGTGCTGTTGTACATGTTCGCGCCGCCACCGAAGTCGAACGGCATGATGGTGAAGACGTCGATGTTCGCGCCGGTCGACGCCGCGCGGCTGATGAGCTGCTGCGCGTAGTAGCCGGGGCCGCTGGTGCCCGTGCCGAACGTGACGATGGTCTTCAGGTTGGGGTTGTTCTGCTTGACGATCTTCAGCGCGTCGACGATCCGGTTCCGCACGGTGTCGTTCTCGAACTCGTCGGTGTTCTCGATGTCGATGTCGATCGCCTTCAGACCGTACGCGTTGATCACGGTCTGGTACGCACCCGCGAGAGCCTGCGGGGTGGAGCAGTTCGGGCCGAGCTTGTTGCCGCTCCAGCCGCCGAACGACGGGATCACGTCGCCGCCGCCGGCGCGCACCTGGTTGATCACGGTCGCGTCGATGCCGCCGGTGAGCGGCCGGTTGCCGTCCCACGCCGGCGAGCAGCCGCCGCCGGAGAGCACGAACGCGAGCGTGAACCACTTGATGCCGGTCGCCGCCTGCACCGTCTGCGGGTTCGGCGCGTCGCCCCACTGGTAGAGGTAGGGCGCCGCGATGCCGCCGCCCGGAGGCGGGTTGGTGCCGCCCGTGGTCGTGGCGGTGACGCTGTTCGACGCCGCCGACTCGCCCTGGGCGTTGTACGCCTTGACCGTGAACGTGTGCGTGGAGCCGGCCGCCAGCCCGGACACCGTGGCGGTGGTGCCGGTTCCGGTGGAGCGCACTGTCGTGCCCTCATAGACGCGATATCCGGTGACGGTACCGCTGGAGGCGTTCCACGCCAGCGTGAGGCTCGTGTTCGCGGTCGCGGTGACCCGCAGGTTGGACGGCGCGCCCGGGGTGCCCGGCGGCGGGTTGGTGGTGCCACCGTCGCACGCGCCGAGGTCCTTCCACAGCGACGGCGTGGTGGAGGGTGTCCACCCGGCGCCGGGGTAGGCGGTGTGGGTCTGCAGGGCCTGGTAGGTGCGGCCCTGGTACGTCACCTGGGTGCCCGCGTTGTAGGTGTTGCCTTCGGCCCAGGTCGGGGCGGTGCAGGTGGCCTGGACAGCGCTGGTGGCGGCCTGCGCCTGCATCGCTGGCGCTACGGCCAGCGCCGTCACGATGGACAGTGCCGCGCCCGTCACCAGCGCGAATGTACGACGTCGAGATCTCACGGGACCCCCTACACATCGATGGATCGATGTATCGGGACGCTATCAGTTAACACTATTAAATGTAAGAGTCGGCGACCAAGTCCGTCGACCGCATCAGCTACCGCGCTGCACCGGCCCGCAACTGTTGTGTCGGGCGGTCGGGCCGATGTGATCTCCGACGGCGCGACAAGCGACGCCGCGAACCGGGGAGGAGGGCCGCCGTGAGTGGTGGTGGTCACGCGGCGAAGGCCGGCACACGCGCCAAACACAAGGCCGCCCACGACGAGGAACACGAGAACCACGAGCGCTGGCTGGTCTCCTACGCCGACATGATGAC
>NZ_JBEPDB010000191.1:0-2714 GCF_040300025.1 Dactylosporangium sp. NPDC000555
GATTCACCGCCGAACCACGAACCACCGCCAACACCGGATGACCATTCGCCACCGCATCCGACAACCGCTCCACCAACAACACCCCGACGCCCTCGGACCAGATGGTGCCGTCCGCGGCGCCCGCGAAGGCCTTGCACCGGCCGTCCGGGGCGAGGGCACGCTGCCGGCTGAACGACACGTACGGGTCGGGGTCGGCGACGATGCTCACGCCGCCGGTCAGGGCCAGATCGCACTCGCCCGAGCGCAGCGACCGCACCGCCAGGTGCAGCGCGACCAGCGACGACGAGCACGCCGTGTCCACGGTGAGCGCGGGGCCCGACAGGCCGAGCACGTAGGACACCCGCCCGGAGATGACGCTGGGGGCGGTGCCGGTGTGCAGCAGGCCCTCGACCTCGGGGACGCGGGACGAGCCGAAGCCGTAGCCGCTGATCATGCCCCCGATGAAGACGCCGGTGGCGCTGTTTCGCAGGGTCGACGGCACGATGCCGGCCCGCTCCAGGGTCTCCCACACGGTCTCCAGCACGAGCCGCTGCTGCGGGTCCATGGCCAGCGCCTCGCGCGGCGAGATCCCGAAGAAGCCCGCGTCGAACTCGGCGGCGTCGTGCAGGAAGCCCCCGTTGCGGGTGTACGAGGTACCGGGCTTGTCCGGATCGGGATCGTAGAGCGCGTCGATGTCCCAGCCGCGCGAGTTCGGCCACTCGGTGATGGCGTCGGTGCCTGAGGTGACCAGGTCCCACAGCCGCTCCGGCGAGTTCGCGCCACCGGGGAAGCGGCAGCTCATCGACACGATGGCAATCGGCTCGTGCCGCGCGTCCTCCTCCTCGCGCAGCCGACGCCGGGCCTGGCTGAGGTCGGCGGTGGCCCGCCGCAGATACTCGAGAAGCTTCCCGTCGCTCGACATCGTCGTTCCGCTCCTCACACCACGCCGTAATCGCTGTCAAGGATTTCGAAGAGCTCGTCCGCGGTGGCGGCGCCGATGCGATCGGCGTCCACGGCAGGTGCGGCGGACGGTGCCCACCGGCGGACGAGGGTGTTCAGACGGTCGGCGATCTCCTTACCGACCGGGGTGTCCGGGGAGAGATCGGCCAGTGCCGTCTCCAGCCGCGCCAGCTCGCCCAGGACCTGGCCGCTCTCCGCGGCCTCGGAGCACAGCTCGTCGTACAGGACGTCGACGACGGCGTTCGGCGTCGGGTAGTCGAAGACCACGGTGGTCGCCAGCCGCACCCCGGTGGCGGTGCGCAACTGGTTGCGGAACTGCACCGCGAGCATGGAGTCGAAGCCGCCGTCCGAGAACGCCTGGTCGGGACGGACGGTCCTGCGGTCGCTGTGGCCGAGGACCGCCGCCGCGTGCCCGGTGACCAGGTCCAGCAGCACCTTGCGCCGGGCCGGCGGGTCCAGTGGCAGCAACCGCCCGGTCAGCGCCGCGGCGGGCTCCGTGCCCTCCTCGGCGGACGCGGCACGCAGCGCCCGCGTCACCTCCGGCAGCTCACGCATCAGTCCCAGAACCCGCGGCGCGGGCGCGGAGGCGACGATCCGGTCCACGTCGAGGTCGGCGATGACACCGGATGGCTCGTCCTGGTCCAGCAGACGTTCCAGAAGGGCGGTGACGGTCGCCGGCGTGAGTGGGCGATCGATCGCGGACGGCCGGCTGTCCTGTCCCCCGAGGGCGACCACGAGCGCGTGCGCGCCGCGGTCGCGGCGCCGGTGGGCCAGCGCCTGGACGGCCGCGCAGGCGGCGGTGGACGCGCCACGCCGGACCGCGCCCCAGACACCGCTCAACGGGGTCAGCAGCATGAGGCTCGCGTCCTCGGCCGCCGGCAGCCGATCGAGGCTCTCGACGGCGGACACCGCGGCGTGCATGGCGTCGTCGAGCTCCGCGTCGGTGAGCGCCGTCAGCGCCGATCCTGCCTCCTCCTGCCCGGCCCGATGTACCACGGTCGACAGGGCGAGCCCGGCCGGCGGCTCGCAATCCCCCGGACCGCGGTCGGTGACGGTGAGCTCCGCGCCGAGCCCGGCCAGTTCCGCGCGCAGCGCCCGCACAGTCGTCGTGTCGGCCCCGTCGACATCGGTGACCATGATGTGCGTCGCGCCCCGCCCGGCCAGCCATCGGGCCAGCTGCGCCGTGAGCTCGCCCAAGCCGCCGGTGATCAGCGCCGCGCCGCCCGCCGGGGACCGGTCCCGCTGTGCCGGGCCGGCAGGCGGGTCGACGCGCAGCAGCCGCCGCATGTGCCCGCCGCCGGGCCGCAAGGCGACCTGGTCCTCGTCGTGGCCCCCGGCGAGGACCGCGGCCAGCCCGCGCACGGCGTCGGCGCCGGGCTCGCCGGGCAGGTCCACCAAGCCGCCCCAGCGCGGCTCCTGTTCCAGCAGAGCGACCTGGCCGAGACCCCACACCGGGGCCTGTCCGGGGCGCGCGAGGGGCTCGCCGCCGACGGCGACCGCCCCGCTGGTCACGCACCACAGCGGCGCCGTGACGCCGGCGGAGTCCAGGGCCCGCAGCAGTTCCACGGTGCTGACCAGGCCGGCGGGCGCCTGCCGCCGGCCGGGAGCCGGGCGCTCGTCGAGGGCGAGCAACGAGAGGATCCCGGCCGGTGCCGGCGCCGCCGTCGCGAGGGAACCCCCCCGCCCCGGGGCCGGCACCCCGGCCCCCACGGTGACAGGTAGGAATAGCACACGTCTGAAAACCAGTCACAAGGAGTTATATGTCGTTTTGAGTG
>NZ_JBEPDB010000192.1:0-2424 GCF_040300025.1 Dactylosporangium sp. NPDC000555
AGATTGTGACTGGATTTCATAGGTGTGCTCTTCCGATCTGGCGGCGGCCGGTGTCGTCGAGCGCACCGCGCTCGACGAGTACCTCCCGCCGTTCTTCACCACGGACGCGTACGCCCGGCACCTCGCGCCGTCCAGCCGGGCCGCAAGCGGCAGCCGCTAGCCCGAACGTCCGGTCCGGGCGCTGCGGCCTGCACGCCGCACCCGCTCCGGCCCGCCCGACACCTCGATCACCCGCAACAACGCCGTGGCCGCGCCGGTCAGCCGCCGACCGCGCGGCCAGACGGCCCTCAGGGTGCGCATCAGCGACAGGTCCACCACGGGTACGGCCACCAACTGCCCCGCGGCCAGTTCGGCCTCGACCGCGTACCGGCTGAGCACCGCCGGTGCGCTGCCCGCCATGGCGGCGCCCTTCACCGCCGCGTTGGAGCCGAGCGCCAGGTGGGCGGGCACCGGGTCGAGCCGGCGCAGGGCCAGCTCGAGCGTGTCCCGCGTGCCGGAGCCGACCTCCCGGACGACCAGCCGGGTGGCGGCCAGCTCGCTCGCCTGCAACGGCCGGCGGCGGCGCGCCCACGGATGCCGCGGAGCCACCACCACGATGAGCTCGTCGTGGCCAACGGGTCGCTGCCCGAGCCCGGCCGGAACCGACGGACCCTCCACGAAGCCGACGTCGATGGTCTCGCCGGCCAGCAGGAGCCGGGCCACCTCCGCGGAGTTGACGACGGTCAGGCCGACCCGCACGTCCGGCTCGCGCAACCCCAGCTTATGCAGCCAGCCCGGCAGCAGCGCCTCGGCGACCGTCATGCTCGCGGCGACGCGCAACTGGGCCGCCCGCGCCTCCCGGAGCGCGGTCAGGCTGGCCTGGAACTCGTCGGCGGCCTCCAGCAGTCGCATCGACCAGTCCACCACCACCCGGCCGTCGTTCGTCAGCCCCGAGCCGCGGGGCGTCCGCACCAGCAGCGGCAGGCCCGCCCGGCGTTCCAGCGAGGCGAGTCGCTTCGTCGCCGACGGCTGGGTCATCCCCAACGCCCGGGCGGCCTGGCCGAGGCTGCCCAGCTCCGCCACCCGCACGAGCAGCCGCAGTGACTCCAGGTCGGGAAGTCCACTCATAGCCACAGGCTATGAGGTGGCGCGCGACCGGCGGCTACTCGCCCCGCCCCGGCGGGTACAGCCTGAAAACACCACCCACGGGGGACGGACTTGGACGGACTTGGAAAGAGGGGCGCCAGGTGTACATCGAGGACCGGACGAGCCGGGCCACCGTCGCAACGCGACACATCCGCGCCGCAGCCCCCGGTCTGCTCGCAGCGTCGGCCGCGGCCGCCGTCGGCTACGCCGTCAACCGTGTCGTCGGCAGTGCGGCCAGCCCGGTGGTGGTGGCGGTCGTGCTCGGCATTCTCGTCCGCGGCCTCGGCGGCTATCACAGCCGGCTGCGGGACGGGCTCGCGTTCGCGTCACGGACCCTGCTACGAGCCGGGGTCGTCCCGCTCGGCCTGCAGCTGGCCGTCTCGGACATCCGGCAGCTCGGCGTCGGCGCCGTCGCCGTCGCCGTGCTCGGCGTCGTGACCGCTTTCGTGGTCACCCGCTGGTGCGGGCGGCTGCTGGGCCTGGGCCCGGCGCGCGCCCTGCTGATCGCCACCGGCGTCTCGGTCTGCGGCGCCTCGGCCGTGGCCGCGATGCAGGAGGTCACCGACGGCGACGAGGAGGACGTGGTCACCGCCGTCGCGGTGGTGACCGTGATCGGCACGCTCTGCCTGGCCGCGCTGCCGGCGCTCGGGGTGCTGCTCGGACTGGACGAGACGACGCTCGGCCTGTGGGCCGGCATGAGCGTGCACGAGGTCGGCCAGGTGGTGGCGATCGGCGGCATGGCCGGCACGACGGCGCTGACCGTCGCGGTCGTGGCGAAGCTGTGCCGGGTCCTCCTGCTCGCGCCGCTCGTCGCCGTGGTCGCCGCGACCCGCCGCGTCGCCGCCGATGCCACCGGCACGCGCCCGCCGGTGCTTCCCTGGTTCGTCGTCGGCTTCATGGCCATGGCCGCGGTACGCGGCATCGGGCTGGTACCGGAAGGGTTCCTCCACGGCGCGGCGACCGCGTCGGGCGTCATGCTCGCCGCGGCGATGTTCGCCCTCGGCGCCGCGGTCGACCTGAGGAGCATCGCCCGGGGCGGCTGGCGCGCGCTCAGCGCCGGGGTGCTCGGCACGACGGTGCTGGCGAGCGTGTCGCTCACCGGGCTCGTCCTGGTGGGCTGACCGCGGTGCCGATGACGGCCGGCCCGACCCGGCACGGCTCACGCGGCCGGGGGGCGCCCGGGGGGGGGCCCGGCGCGGCCCGCGCCGGGGGTTTGTGGACGGGGGGGAGGGGTTTGCCGCTGCGGGTGGGCGAGGGCCGAGGAGCCCTGCCAGCACGACACTCCCAACTTAAGAGATA
>NZ_JBEPDB010000193.1:0-2420 GCF_040300025.1 Dactylosporangium sp. NPDC000555
TCACCGACCACGCCCACAAGGTGCTGCCGGCCCAGCCCGAACCGGTGCAGGTACTCGGTATCGACGAGATCCGCCGGGGCCGGCCCAGATGGGTCCTCGACGAGGCCACCGGTGTCTGGCAGACCGCGGTGGACCGGTGGCACGTCGGGTTGTGCGCCACGAGGCGCTGTTCATCCGGATGGAGGTGAAAGACCACCATCTCCTTGCCGTCGTAGCGGCGGGGTGAAGCAGGAGGCAGTCCGAGCCGTGACTCGACGGTGAGGATAGGAGCAGCCTCGACGAAGTCGCGACGATCCTGCACTGCCGGAACGGCCGGGCGCGGTGAGCGAGACGGGAAGGTATACGTGAGGAACCGGTGTTGTTACGCCTCTTAAGGTGCCGCCAGCTCAAACCCGGTGGATACGGGCTGGTTCGCGGTGTGTCTCCGTCTCTTGTCACGGACGGAAACTCCTCGGCGGGTCTAATCCGCCTGGTCGGGGAGGCCACGGTGAATGACTACGGCGTAGCCGTGGCAAGGCCGCAGGGGCAGAGCCGGGTGCCTAGCCCGTTGACCGGATGACAGTGAACGTGGGAACCGCGCATGACCACTCCCCGGCCGGGCCGCATCCGGCAGTCGGGACGGGGATAGGCCCGAGGTCGGCTGAAGGTCGTGTGCGGGGCGGAGCCGCCGTAGTACTCCGAGCTGGGGAAAGCCCCGCGCATGGGGAAGGGCGGCAGCATGTCAGACAGGGAGAAGAGTGCAATGTCCGAAGACGCGCCGGTGAATGCCGGCGCCGTGGACTGGCCGAGCGTCGACTCGGCGTACGTCACGGTACGGAAGATGCAGATCAAGCTGCACCGCTGGGCGGGAGAGGATCACTCCCGCCGGTTCGATGACCTGTTCAACCTTGTCTACGATCCGGCGTTCTTGATGCATGCCTGGGAACGGGTGGAGTCCAACTCTGGGGCCAAGACCGCCGGGGTGGACCGACTGACCGTCGCCGGGATCAAGACCTGGATTGGAGTGGAGGCGTTTCTGGGCCGCATTCGGGACGTGCTGAAATCCGGCGCGTACGAACCGGCTGACGTGCGACGGGTGAAGATCCCGAAGGCGGGCGGGCAGTTCCGCTCGCTGGGGATTTCCGACCGTGGCCGATCGGGTGGTCCAGGCCAGTCTCAAAGCGGTACTCGAACCCATCTTCGAGGCGGACTTTCAGCCGTGCTCGTATGGGTTCCGCCCTAACCGGCGGGCGCAGGACGCGATCGCTGAGATCCACCACATGGGCAGCCAGGGCTATCACTGGGTGCTGGAGGCCGACATCGCCGCGTGTTTCGACGAACTCGGACACACGGCAGTCATGGACGGTCTCCGTCGGCGGATCAAGGACAAGCGGATGTGCACGCTGGTGAAGGCGTTCCTGAAAGCCGGGGTCATGACGACCGGCGGCGATCGGGAGGAGTCTGTCACCGGGACCCCGCAGGGCGGAATCCTCTCCCCGCTGCTGGCCAACATCGCGCTATCTGTTCTGGATGACCACTTCGAGCAGGAGTGGCAGCAGATGGGTGGCCGCTCGCAGCGGCAAACGCGCCGACGCAAAGGATTGGGAACCTGGCGGCTCATCCGCTATGCCGACGACTTCGTCGTCATGGTCAACGGTGAACGCCACCACGCCGAGCGTCTGCGTGAACAGGTGGCCGAGGTGATCGCCCCGTTGGGGCTTCGCCTGTCACCAGAGAAAACCCGTGTGGTCCACATCGACGAGGGGTTCGACTTCCTCGGTTTCCGCATCCGCAGGATGCGGAAACGGGGCACGCAGAAGTCGTACATCTACACCATCCCGTCCCGGAAAGCCGTCAAAGCGATCAAGGACAGGATGTCGCGGATGACCTACAGGTCAACCCGGAACCAGGACCTCGACGAGCTGCTCAGAAGCATCAACTGGGTCCTGGCCGGATGGGCGAACTACTTCAGGCACGGAGTGTCCAAGGCAACCTTCCAGGCGGTCAATCACCATGCCTGGTGGCGGATCGTGCGCTGGATCAGCCGAAAACACCACCGGATGAGCCTGAAGGGAATCATCCGCCGGTTCTGTGACGGCGGATGGATGCCCATCGCCAACGGAGTACGGTTCACCGGCACCGCCAGTGTCTCGGTGACCCGCTACCGTTACCGCGGCCGGAACATACCGACGCCGTGGACCAACCCGAAACCGGCAGCCACCAGCTGACCAGCGGGCAAGACATGCGGAGAGCCCGATGTCTGGAGACAGACACGTCGGGTTCGGCGGGCGGGTCGGGGAAACCCACCGGGAGCAATCCCGACAGGGCGCCCCGACCCGACCCAACTGTGGACCTGTCCGGTGGGCAGGGCCTGCTCGGGCAGGTCGAAGGCCGCACCGCACAGGCGGTCATCGACTGGCTGGACGCACGGGACCAGGCCT
>NZ_JBEPDB010000194.1:0-2404 GCF_040300025.1 Dactylosporangium sp. NPDC000555
AGGCCTCGACGCGGGTCTTCAGCGCCTCCGCCTCGGCGGTGGCCGCCGCGCGGATCTTCTCGGTCTCCGCGGCGGCCGCCAGGCGGGCCTTCTCGCGCTCGGCCACGGCCACGGCGCGGACACCGGCGGCCTCGGTGGTGGCGGCGGCCCGGACGCCCTCGGCCTCGGTGGTGGCGGCGGCGCGGACACCCTCGGCCTCGGACGCGGCGGCGGCGCGCAGGTCGTCGGCCTCGGAAGCCGCGGCCGCGCGCAGCTCGTCGGCCTCGCCTGCGGCGGCGGCCAGCAGCTTCTCGGTCTCGGCCTTCGTGGCCTCGCGGAGGCGGTCGGCCTCGCCTGCGGCGGCGGCCCGCTGCTCGGCGAGCTCCGCGTCGTGGGCCGCGCGCAGGTCGCGCAGCTCCTGCTCCAGCGTGGCGCGATGCTCGGCGATCTGGGTGTCCGCCTCCCGCTTGGCCGCGCTGGTCTCCGCCTCGAGCGTGCGGCGGGCCTGCTCCGTGGCCTCGGCGGCGGCCCGCTCGGCCTGGGCGGCCAGGGCGTCCGCGGCCTCCTGGGCCCGGCTGGTGACGGTCGCGGCGTGCTGCTGGGCCTGTGCCGCGACCGCGTCGGCGGCCTCTTGCGCCTTGGCGGCGACCGTCCCGGCGGCCTGCTGGGCCTGCGCGGCGAGCGCGGCGGCGTCGTGCTTGGCCTGGGCCTTGAGCGTGGCGGCCTGCTCCTGGGCCTGCGCGACGATCGCGGCGGCGTGCGACTTGGCGCCGGCGGTCTCCCGCTCGGCGGCGGAGCGGAGGGAGTGCGCGTGCTGCTCAGCCTCGGCGCGTTCGGCCGCGGCGTGCTGCTCGGCCGCGGTGCGCACCCCGTGGGCGTGCCGCTCGGCCTCGGCGCGGGCCCGCTCGAGCTGGGCGGTGGTGGCCTGGGTGACGCGCTGGGCCTCGCCGTGCGCGGCGGCGACGAGACGCTCGGCCTCGGCCCGGGCTTGGGCGCCGCGCTCCTCGATCGTGCGCGCCTCGGCGTCCAGCGCGGAGCGGCGCCGGCTCACGGCGCGCTCCTCCTCGGCGCGGCGGGCGTTCAGGGCCAGCTCGAAGTCCTCGTTGGCCTTGGCGGCGCGGTTGCGGGCCTCGGTGAGCAGGCGCTCGGCCTCGGCGCGCAGGTCGGCGATCTCCTGCGCCGCGCTGGAGCGGATGTCGGCGGCCTGGTCCTCGGCGAGGCCGAGGATCACCTCGACGCGCGGGCCGAGGTGGCGGAACGAGACGACCTCGCTCTGGCTGGGCGCGAAGCGGCGCAGCTCGGCGAGCTCCGTCTGCAGGTCCTGGACCTGTGCGGCGAGGGCATGAACCTGGCCCCACACCTCTTCGTTCTCAAGCCTCAGCGCGGCGATCTCGTTCTCGGACTGGGTCCAGTATTTGTCGACCTGATCCCGCCGGTACCCCCGGAGCGCGGTCTCGAAGTCGGGTTCCGAGGACACCCCTGTGCCCGCGTTGAAGAGGTCGCCGCCGTCTGACATAACACCCATCCTCACACGCAACGTCCCGCCACACGCAATTACACACTGCGCGTGGCGGGACGTGCGGTCGAACTCCCCGTGATTGCTTCGAGAAGCGGCAGGACCACCCGCGACCCGCCCTGTCAGGCGGTGAGTTTCTCGCCGTCGCCCGACTTGCCCTTCTTGGCGTCTCCGCCCTGCAGCGGTGCCGTGGGCATGATCCCGGCCAGGCCGGAGAGCATCTGCCCCAGCTGCGAGGTGACCGCGTCCTTCTGGCGCGTGAGGTCCTCGACCTCGCGCCGGGCCCGCTGGGTCGTCTCCTCCGCCTCGGCGCGGGCCTCGCTGAGCACCCGGTGGGCCTCGGCGCGAGCCTCGTTCACCGTCTTGTCGGCGAGGTTCTTCGACTTGTCGATCGTCTCGGCGGCCGCGCGCTCGGACTCGACGCGGCGCGTCTCGGCGCGCTGCTCGATCTCCTTGGCCCGCTCCTCGGCCGCCCGGGCGCGCCCCTCGGCCTCGGTGACCAGCTTCTGGGTGGCGGCGACGGCGGAGGCGTGGCGCGCGGACTCCTCGCGCTCGGCCTTCTCCTGCCGCTCGGCGATCTCCAGCGCGAGGGACTGCAGGTCCTTGTCGCGCTTGTCGCGGGCGTCGGTCAGCAGCTTGGTCGCCTCGGCGCGCTTCTCCTCGGCCTCGCGGGCGGCCTTGGCGCGCAGCTGGGTGATCTCCCGCTCGGCGGTGGCCCGCAGTGTCGCGACCTCGCGCTCGACGGTCGCCTTGAGCTCGGCGACCTCGTGTGCGGTGGCGGTGCGCAGCTGCTTGGTCTCGCGCTCCGCGTCGGCCCGCAGCGTGTCGGCCTCGCGCCGGGCCTGCACCCGGACCTCGGCGGCCTCGCGCTCGGCGGCGGTGCGCACGTTGCCGGCCTCGCGCTCGGCG
>NZ_JBEPDB010000195.1:0-2347 GCF_040300025.1 Dactylosporangium sp. NPDC000555
CGATGATCTGGGTGACCGGCTGGCGGGTGCGGCCGCCGCGGCCAGCCCGCTCTGTAGTACGACGGCGAGGACCGCGGTGCCGATCGAGCCGCCGATGCGGTTGAGGACGGTCCGTGCTCCGGTCGCTGCGGCGGCCTGGGCCCGCGTCACCGTGGTGTACGTGGCGGCCGCGTTCGGCGGCACCACTGCCCCGAGCCCGCAGCCGCGCAGGAACAGCGCGACGATCAGCAGCGGCCAGGACGGCAGTTCGGCGGCGAACGCGAACGGCACGGTGCCGGCGACGATGAGCAGGGCGCCACCCAGCGCGACGGCGCGCGGCCCGTGGCGGTCGGTGAGCCGGCCGGCCCATGGTGCGGCCGCGGCCATGCCGAGGGCCTGCGGCGCCAGCGCGAGCCCGGCGGCGAGCGGACTCATGCCCTGGACCTGGACGAAGTACAGCGGCAGCAGCAGCATCGCGCTGTAGAGGGCGGCGCCGATGAGGAACGTGTTGACGGCGGCCAGGGTGAAGCCGCGCCCGGCGAAGAGCCGCAGGTCCAGCAGCGGGGCCCGGTCGGTGCGCAGCCCGTGCACGACGTAGGCGGCTAGGGCGAGCACGGCCACGGCGACGAGCGGCACCAGCGCCGGGCCGGTGCCCGGGTGCCCGGCCAGTGACAGGCCGTACACCAGGGCGGCGAGCGCTGGCGGCAGCAGGAACAGGCCGGGTGTGTCGACGCGCAGCGTGCGCTCGCGCTCTGCGTCGTCGCCGGGCACGATGCGGGCGGCGAGCAGGAACGCCGCGATGCCGATCGGCACGTTGACGTAGAACAGCCAGCGCCAGCCCGGCCCGGCCACGATGAGGCCGCCGAGGACCGGGCCGAGGATCGGTGCGAGTGCCACCGGCGTGGTGATGACGCCGATCAGCCGGCCGATCCGGGCCGGGCCGGCGATCCGCGCGGCGAGGGTCTGCCCGATCGGCTGCATCAGCCCACCGCCGAGGCCCTGCAGGACACGGAAGGCGATCAGCGCGCCGGCCGACCAGGCCAGCCCGCACAGGGCCGAGGCGGCGGTGAACACCGCCACTGACAGCAGCCACATCCGCTTGCCGCCGAAGCGCTGGACCAGCCAGCCCGCCGTCGGCGCGACGAGCGCGACCGCCAGTAGGTATCCGGTCGCGACCCACTGGACGGTCGCCAGCGACCAGCCCAGGCCGACCCCGACCGCCCCAATACCCACGCTGACGATCGTCGTGTCCAGCTGGGCGAGCACGGCGCCCAGCACCAGCACGCCGGCGATGCGCAGCAGCGCCGGGTCGAGCGGCTCCGGCCTGGTCGCGGCGGTCGCCAGCGCGGTCGCGGTCGAGCGGTTCACGGTGCCTCCCGGGTCGTGCTGCACCGGACAAAGTTATGTCGGACCTGACTTTATGTCCAACACAATTTTATGTGCAACCTAGAATCTAGTACAGTGGGACCATGGCCACCGGACTCGGACTGCGGGAACGCAAGAAGCGCGAGATCCGCGACCGCCTCGCGCACCTTGCGACCGTCCTGTTCATCGAGCGCGGCTTCGACGACGTCACCATCGCCGAGATCGCCGATGCCGCGAAGGTGTCGAAGATGACCGTCACCAACTACTTCCCGCTCAAGGAGGACCTGGTCTTCGACGCGCACTCGCTGGTGGCGGAGAGCCTGGCGGCCGCCGCCCGGGAGCGCCGCCCCGGCGAGTCGGTCCTCGCGGGGTTGCACCGGGCGTTCCTGGAGGCACTGGGCGGGCGCTATCCCGTGCTCACCGGGCACGCCTCGGCCGGGTTCGCCCGCCTGGTCCACAACACGCCCCGGCTGCGCGCCCGGGAGCGCGAGATCGACGAGCAGCGGGAGGGGGCGCTCGCCGCATACCTGGCCGGGGAGGCCGGGCCGGCAGCGGAGCACCTGGCCGCCGCCCTGGCCTCCGCCCAGCTGGCGGCCGCCCATCGGGTGCTGTTCCGGCTGGTCCGCTCCTGGGCCCGGGACGACGTTGCGACCGCGGAGATCGACCGGCGGGCCGCCGCGGCAGCCGAGGTGGCCTTCGGCGCCCTCGCTCCCGTGCTGGGTAACTACCTGATCCGTCCGCCGGCCTGACCAGGACCCGCCGCCAGCCCGGACCGGCTCGGTGCCTCAGCTCGCCGGCGCGGCGCCGGTCGCGAGCGCCGGCAGGTCGCGGCGCACGCGCATGGCCAGCCAGCGGCGCGCGGCCGCACGCCGCGCCGCCGGCAAGCCCGTCGTGGCAACCGCCGAGACGCGCACCTCCGCGCCGCCGTCGAGCGGCACGACCCCCGCGAGCACGAGCGCCGCGGGCACCTGGCCGGTGCCCGGCGCCCACTTGAGGACGACCC
>NZ_JBEPDB010000196.1:0-2097 GCF_040300025.1 Dactylosporangium sp. NPDC000555
GGCCCGCGCGGGCACCGGCTCCGGGCCCAACCCCCCGACCGGCGCCGTACAGCGCTGGACCGGCGACGCGCGGCGCCCGTTCCGGTTCGAGGAGGTCGGGCGGCTGGGCAACCAGCCCGCCTACTTCACCGTCCACGATGGACGGATCGTCACCGGCACCTGGGCCGGCACCGGCAGCGAGGAGCACGCCGGGGGGTACGTGAGCCCGCCGCTGGACCGGCTGTCCACGTCGGACAGCGCGAAGTGGACGCCGGTGTTCACCGCCGCGCAGTTCTTTCCCGACCCCATCACCGCGCGCAGCGTGGTGTCCTTCGCGGTCACGTCGTTCGACGGCTGGGTGTACGCCACGTTCGGCATCCCGAGCGTCGAGCCCTCGATGACGCGCCATCTCGCCGAGTACCCGCATATCCCGCGGCATACGATTCCGCACCTGGCGCTGGCGTACCTCAAGAGCTCGCCCGCCGGCGTGGTGTACCGCATCAAGGACCCCGGCCGCCCCAACCAGCAGGTCGAGCTGCTCTACGGCGAGCGGAAGTACTGGGTGTACGACCCGGACGCGGGCGAGGAGGGTGCGTGGACCCGCCAGGACAACCTGCTGCACCAGGACCCGAAGTTCGGCGGCGGCGGGTTCGACGACCGGTGGAACGAGTACGTCGGCTGGGGCGCGAACGTGTTCCGCGGCAAGCTGTACATGGGCACGTTCCACACCGAGAAGGTGCTCCGGGACCTCACCCTCAACCCGCGCACCGGCCTGCTGGTCGAGGTTCTCGGGCACCCGGTGCGCCCCCTCGAGCTGCGGCTGCTGCGCGGCGTCGGGCTGCGCGACAAGCGCGCCGCCGGCCAGGTGTGGGTCTTCGACGACGCCGACAGCCCGGCCCGCCCGCTGACCACGACCGGCTTCAACAACGCCGACAACTGGGGCGTGCGCGGCGTCCTGCCGATCGGCGACGAGTGCCTGTTCTTCGGCACCAACCAGGGCTGGCAGTACCCGACCGAGCCCCGCGACGACCCGCCGCGCCGCGCCGGCTGGCAGCTGCTCAGGATGGGCTGACCCGGCCGCGTCGACCGGTCAGGGGAGTTGCTTGCGGCCCGCGGACGGGGCGTCCGGGATCGCCGCGGCCTGGCGGCCGGGGCCCGGGATGGACTGGTACACGGCGCCGGCGATGCACGCGGGGCTGCGGCGAGCCGAGAGCGTCATGCTGTTCGAGCGGTACTGCGCCGATGCCCGGCCCGGGGCCATGCGCGACTGGGCGTGCGGGCTGGTCACACTCGCAGGTCGCGCAGGCGCGGGCTGAGCAGGGCGACCAGGCCGACGCCCAGCAGGCTCGCCGCGGCGCCGGTGACCATCGCGAAGCCACCCGAGGTGGTGGCGGCGACCAGCCCCGCGCGCAGGTTGCCCAGGTGCGGGCCGGCTGTGCCGGCGATGTGCTCCAGCGCCGCGACCCGGCCGCGGTGCGACTCCGGCGTGGTGGCCTGCAGGGCGGTACCGCGGGAGATCACCGCCCACGTGTCCGCCGCGCCGGCGACGGCCAGCGCGGCCAGGGTGAGCGGCAGGCGGGTGCTCAGGCCGGCGACGCCGAGCGCGGCGCCCCATGCGGCACCGCCGCCGAGCAGGACCAGGCCGGGGCGGCCCGGGCGGGTGGCGAGGCCGGACAGGGCCGAGGCGAGCACGCCGCCGACGGCGACGGCGCTGGCGAACAGGCCGAGCACCTGCGGGGAGCCGCCGAAGCGCTCGGCGTTGAGCAGCGGGAACAGGGCGAACGGCATGGCCAGGAAGGTGGCGCACAGGTCGGCGATCAGGGCGCCGCGCACGACCGGGCTACGCGCGGCGAAACGGAGGCCGTCGACGATCGCGGAAAGGCCGCGCGGGCCGGCGGCGGCGACCGGGGCGGTGCGGGGCAGGGTCGCGATGCCGGCCAGGGCGGCGACGAAGGTCACCGCGTCGATGGCCAGGCACCAGGCCGTGCCGAATGCGGCGGTGACGACGCCGGCCACCGCCGGGCCGACGAGCATGGCCAGCCGGAACGACAGGTGCTCGAGCGCGAGGCCGGCGGCGAGGCGGGCCGGCGGGAGCAGCCTCATCCCCGGCCTGCTCCC
>NZ_JBEPDB010000197.1:0-2086 GCF_040300025.1 Dactylosporangium sp. NPDC000555
CGCCGCCGGCAGCGACCTGACCGGCCTTACCCTCGCCGGCCTGGTCGGATGCCTGGCCAGCCCGGTCACCTGGGTACATCACATCTTCTGGTTCATCCCCGCGATCCTGCTGCTGATCATCGCCGGCTCCCGACCGTTGCGCTGGCCGCCGCTGCTCGGCGCAGCCGTCGTCTACCTCACCGTGACCTTCAGCGTCATCTCGTTCTACGCCTACAACCTGCACGAACCCGGCGGCCTCGCGGGCGCGGTCCTCGGCAACTGGGACGCCCTGCTCATGCTCGCCCTCGTGGCCGCCCTGTCTGCCGTGCACCCCGGCACGTCGCACCAGCCGGTGGCGGCGCCCCGCGACGCCGCCATCGATCAGATTTCCTCGGTCAACAACTGACCCGGATCTCATTGGAGTACTTCGTCCCGACGATCGTGCTGGGCGGCGGCGGGTAGCCGCCCTGGCCCCACAGCTCAACCTTGACCCGATAGGTCTGGGTCCCGGTGTCTCGGCAGTAGTAGGAGACCCACTGGATGCCACTGCTGGTCCGCTCCATGGTCTGCAGCGTCGACCAGTATCCGAGGCCGACGTACTTCTGCAGGTGCACCTTGATGCTTTGCTGCTCGGTCGAGCATTCGGTGTAGCTGCCCTCACCGTTGATGGAGTAGCCGCTCTGATAGGTCACGCCGACATCGAAGATCTTTGCGCACGCGGCGGCGACCTGCGTGCCGGCCGCTGCCGCGTTCGCCGGTGCCGCAGTTCCCATCAGGGCGGTGACGGCCACGACTGATCCGAGCATTGCAGCCATGAACTTCTTCATCGCTCTCCTTGGACGTTGGTCGGTGCTGGACATGGCCCAGCGTCGATCGACGACCTTGACGAGTCGTTGAACGAACATTGGGCGGCAGGACGCGCTCGGCATTCAAGAGTTCGTCAAAACACGTATGGCACCGTCGCCGGGATGAGCCGTGTGACACGAAGCTTGCGGCTAGCGTTGCTGGCCGTCATCACCATTGCAGCGCAGACGGTCACCGCCGCCGCGCCCGCTGCCGCTGCAGGACCGCCGTCCGACGCGCCGCGGGCGGCGCTCCGCGCCATGGCGGAGGACGTGGCCGGTGCAGACGCCAGCGTGTACGGCGCTCGGGACGACACCGGTCGTGGGATGGATGCCGTGAAGATCATCCAAGTGCCCGACGGTCGATATCTCGCCGTCTATCACACCTATCTCGGCGGTTCCTTCCACTCAGCGCTGGCCATCTCCTCCGACCTGTTGCACTGGTCGTTCCGGCGCGACTTCGGGGCAGGCTCCTCGCAACCGACGATCACGGTGGCAGGCAGCGGCTATGTGGTGGCCTGGGAACAAGAGCCAGCGAATCACCTGGCATTCCGGTACTTCACCGACCTCGGTGGACTGATGGGCGGTCCACCGCAGCGTTCCTTCGATGCGCCGTGGCGGCTGTCGCAGTGTGCGGAAGGAACACCCAGCATCTTCGCGGTCTCGCTACGTCCTGACATCGACCACTCGGTGATCGATGTAGGCGGCCACTACTTCAAAAACTGTGATGTCGATCGGCAGCAGCGGGGGACGCTCACCAACTTCATGTCCTGGTCGACCGCTGCGCAGCCACTCGTCGACAACGCCCTGCTGCACTGGGGCGTCCGCGGCAACATCGGAGATCGGGACCCGGTCGGGTTCGCCGGATTCGCATTCACCATGATGGAGGGGCAGTACGTCAAAGGCGACTTTGGCTCCTGGCGCACGTTCCTGTTCGATCAGCAGACCGGCAATGCCGACCCGGTGAACATGCGGACCCACCGTGGCAGCACAGCATTCGCCAACCCTACTGCAACAACGATCACGGCACCGGACGGACGACGTGCCGTCGTTTTCACTACCTTCATCCCGAGCGAAGGTGCGGCACCCACGGAGGCGGGCTCTCTCATCTACTACCGGGTCTACTGATCCGTAGATCGAAAATCGGGACTGTACATTGCTCGGGACTGGAAACAACGGTGTAACTCCGATCAAGGGAGTAGCACCTGATGACGATCACTACTGATACGGCGGATACTGCCGCGGTGCCTACGGATGAGACGGCC
>NZ_JBEPDB010000198.1:0-1957 GCF_040300025.1 Dactylosporangium sp. NPDC000555
TGCACCAGGTCGCTGGCCAGGACGGCGGCGATCCACTGCGGGAGGCGGGCGCCGCGCAGCTTGCGCATCATGTCGGCGAAGTCCTGGACGTGCCCGACGAGCGCGTCGAGGGCGGGTCTGCGCTGGCGGATCGCCTCGAGTTTGTGCTGGTCCTCGGCCTTGAGCTTGGCCGGATCGCTCATGATCCATTTCGCGACCCGGCGTGGTTTCGGTGGCGGAGGTGTGCTCGGAGCGGGTAGGCGACGGCGAGTGGCGCCTTCGACCGGCCGGAGCGGTTGGAGGTAGCGGCGCAACGTCTGGACGCTGCCGCGGAAGCCCTGCTCGCGGATCTCGGCGTACAGCGTCGCGGTGTCCGTGCAGCCGTCGTTCCACCGCTGATGCAGCAAGGACTTGTACGGGTCGATGAGACTGCCCCTCCTGGTGTTGGCCAGCAGCTCATCGATACTGGCAGCATCGGCGAACCGCCGGACGGTCTGCCGGTCCAGGCCCAGCCGGCGGGAGACCTCGCCGCGGGAGGCACCTTCGGCCAGCAGCTGCTGCACCTGTGCGTAACGTTCGCGGGTGCGGGTCACGAGCCGGATCTCTCTGCCTGGCAACGCCGCCGGTTGCTCTGGCTGTGACAGGGGCTTCGGTTGCGGTGGCGGAACGGGCTCGGTAGGTTCGGTGGGCCCGGCCGTGGGCTCGGCGAGGCTGGCCCGGTGCGCGACTACCACGGCCTCGACGGCTTCGCCCAGGTTGTGCCAGAGATGCCATCGATCTGCGACCTGGATCGCGTCCGGCGCGCCAGCCGCGGCGCCCTCAGCGTAGGCGCCGGCACGGTCCCGACAGATGATCTCGGCGCCAGGATGGCCTCGCAGCCACGCGGCCACGGTGTCGGCCTCCCGGTCGGGCAGCACATCGACCGGCCGGTGGGTGTGCATGTCGAGCAGGATGGTGGCGTACACCTGACCTTTGCGCAGGGCGAAGTCGTCGATGCCGAGCACGCGTGGCGCGGCGGTGAGCGTGGGCTCTGGAGCGCAGCGCAGCAGCCGGAGCAGGGTGCTGCGGGACACGTGCATGGCCAGCTTTGCCGCCAGCCGGGCGCCGGCCCGACCGGCGAGGGCCGCACCGATGCCGTGCAGCAGGTCCTGTAACGGCTGGCTGCGCCGGCGTCGCCTGCCGGTCAGGCCGGGTATCTGCTCGACGAACGTGCGCACCGCGCAATCGGTCACCCGGCAGTTGAACCGCCGGACCTGCAGGATCAGCCAGCTCGGCCGCCCGCCGATCGGCGTGTCGGCCAGGCTGCGCTGATATCGGGCGCACACCGAGGTCGAGACCCCGCCGCAGCCCGGACACGTGGCGGTCCCGCCACGAGCCCGACCGAACAGGTAGGTGGCCTCGGGACCGGACTCCACCCGGTCGACCAGCACGCCGGACAGGTGCGGCAGGACGACCTCAGCGACTGCGTGATCGCGCACCGCACGATGATCATCGATGGTCGAGGATTCGCAAAGCGTTGCGGGTCAACAGATCGCACCCGGTAGCGTCATAACGTCCGTCTACTGTCGACACCGTCAGCCAGGCCGGTCCGCCGGCCAAATCCCACACCGCTGGCCGCCGCGCCACGCTTCCTGCGCCAGAACCGATTTCGGTGAGCGCGTCGGTCAGGGCGTCGGAAAGGTGTTCAGGGGGTGATGGCCGCCTGGTCGGTGATCTGGCGGCGCACGACGCGGAGGCCTTTGATGAATGACATCCGGTCTGGGTCGTAGCCGGCTGGGTCGGCGGCGTCGAGCAGCAGCGCGCGGATGGCGTAGTGCGCGAGGAGCAGGCCCCCGCATTTGTTGTTCAAGGTCCGGGGTTTTGGAGCGGAGGATCTCACCGCCGCCGCGTAGGTCGGTCTTCAGTTCGTCCAGCGCGGATTCTTCTTCCCAGCGTTGGTGGTAGGCCTCGGCCAGGTCCCTGGCGGGGACCTCGTGCG
>NZ_JBEPDB010000199.1:0-1909 GCF_040300025.1 Dactylosporangium sp. NPDC000555
TCCCACAGACCCCACGCCGCGGACGTGGCCGCGAACCCGGCCCGGCGCCGGCGTGCGGCCAGCGCGTCGAGGTAGGCGTTCGCCGCCGCGTAGGCGGCCTGACCGGCGCTGCCCAGCGTTCCCGCGATCGAGGAGAAGACCACGAAGCGGGCCAGGTTCCGGCCGGTGGTCAGACGGTCCAGCTCCCATGCGGTCCGCGCCTTCACGGCGAAGACCTCGCCCAGCAGATCCGGTGCCAGCGCGTCCAGCGGGGCGTCGCGCAGGGACGCGGCGAGATGCACCACCCCCACCAGGTCGGGTACGCCGTCCAGCAGCTCGGCCAGCCGGCCGGTGTCGGTGACGTCGCACGCCACGGCAAGCACCCGCCCGCCGAACCCGGCGAACTCGTCGGCGAAGTCCGCGCCGGCCCCGCTCCGGGACACCAGCAGCAGCCGTAGATCCGGATGCCGTTCCGCGAGCCGCCGGGCGGTCAACCGGCCGAGCGCCCCGGTTCCCCCGGTGATCAGGATCGTCCCGGCTTCCGGCCCCATGTCGCCGGTCCCGGCCGTGATCGGAGTCAGCCGCGGGACGAACACCGCCCCGTCGCGGAGCGCGAGCTGCCACTCGCCCCCGGCCGCGGCGGCCGCGACCAGAGCAGCCGGGTCCGGATCGCTGTCCCCGGCGTCGACCAGCAGGAACCGGCCGGGATGTTCGGTCTGCGCCGAACGCAGCAGGCCCCACACGGCGGCCGCCGCGCCGTTCGGCGGCACGTCCCGGGCGATGTCGGCGACCGAGGCGGTCAGCACCAGCAGCAGGCCGTCACTGTCGCGCAGCCACCGCTGGGACACGTCGAGGGCGTGCCCGGTGGCGGCGAGCGCATCGTCCGGGGCGTCCCCGGCGGTGACCTCCCGCAGGTCGGCGACGGTGACCTCGGCCGGCTCGCCCCCGGGTGCGAGCGGGGCCAGCCGGACCCACTCGACGGCGTACAGGTTGCCGGTGTCCGCGCTGTCCGGCCGGGCCCGTACGGCCAGCGACTCGGCGGCCGCGACCGGGGCGCCGGTGGGGTCGGCCAGCTGCACCGTGACCTCACCGGCGTGCGACGAGGCCAGGCGAACCCGCAGCGCGGTGGCGCCGGACGCGTACAGCGACAGACCCGACCAGGCGAACGGCAGGCGGATCCGCCCCGGCTCCCAGCCGGAGTCGACCAGGCCCACCGAGATCGGGTGCAGCGCCGCGTCCATCAGCGCCGGGTGGATGCCGTACCCGTGCGGCCCGGCCGTCCCGTCGTCCAGCGCGACCTCGGCGAACACCTCGCCACCACGGCGCCACAGACGCCGCAGCAGCCGGAAATCAGGGCCGTACGCGTAACCGTCGGCGGCCAGGTGCTCGTACACCTGGTCCACGTCGACCGGTTCGGCATCGGCGGGCGGCCACTCGCGCAGGTCGAAGGTGGCCGGACCGGCGTCCGCCAGATGCCCGGTGGCGAGCCGTACCCAGCCGTGCGCCCCGCGGGAGAACAGCAACACCGGCCGACGGCCGGATTCGTCGCCCTCGCCCACGCTGACCTGCAGTTCGGTGCGCCCGGTGACCGGGAGTGGCCCCTCCAGGGTGAGATCGTCGATCCGGTCCAGCCCGGCCGCGTCGAATCCGGCCTGCAACACCAGCTCGGCGAAGGCGGTGGCCGGCAGCAGCACACTCCCGGCGACCACGTGGTCGTTGAGCCAGGTGTGCACGGCCGGGTCCAACGTTCCGGGATGCAGGCTACCGGCCGCGTCGGCCCGCTCCAGAGCGGCCCCCAGGATCGGGTGACCCTCGGCCGTCCGGGACACGCCGGCCAGCCAGTACCGGTTGCGTTGGAAGGGGTAGGTGGGTGCTTGGGGTAGGTGGTTGGTGGGGTTGGTGGGGTGGTTGGTGTGGCCGGTGGTCCAGG
>NZ_JBEPDB010000200.1:0-1874 GCF_040300025.1 Dactylosporangium sp. NPDC000555
CGAGCCGGCCGGCGGACGGGGCCGCCTGCGCCGTGCCGCTGGAGCGGCCGTGGCCGGGCAGGTCCAGCGCGGCCGCCGGCCGGTCCACAAGGGACAACAGCGTGTCGAAGCTGCGGGCATCGGCGCCGGCGTCGTGCAGCAGGGCGATGTCGGGAGCGCCGTTGCCCCAGACGACGGCGCTGATGTGGCCGCCGGAGGTGACGTTCACCCAGCGGCGGATGACGACCGGCGGGTGGGCCGAACGGGCGAGCAGGTCGGCGAACTCGTTCTCGACCGTTCTGGCGTGGACGGTCATGCGCGGACTCCTCCGATCGAGGTCGTGGGTTCGGTACGGGGCAGCGCCGCCGGATCGAGGTGGCACCGCACGAAATGCCCCGGCTCCGCTTCGGTGACGGGCGGTGCGGTGGCATCGCACAGCCCGGGGATCCGCTGGGCGCAGGCGTGGAAGAACAGGCAGCCGGCACCGTTGACCGGAGCCGGCCCGGATGGCTCGGGCGGCCCGGACGGCTCGGACCGGCTCGCGCCGACAAGCGTTGCCGTGTAGGGATGATGCGGTCCGGCGAGGACCGGACCGGCCGGGCCGTGCTCGACCAGGACGCCGCGGTAGAGCACCGCGACGCGATCCGCGAGGTAGCCGACGACGGCCAGGTCGTGGGAGATGAACAGGTAGGCGGTGCCGGTGCGCTCGCGCTGCTCCGCGAGCAGTTCGAGCATGGCGGCTTGCACGCTGACGTCCAGCGCGGAGACGGGCTCGTCGCAGATGACCAGCTCGGGCGCGCCGGCGAAGCTGCGGGCGATGGCGACGCGCTGCTTCTGACCGCCGGAGAGCTGCCCGGGCCGGCGCCGCAGCAGGTCCTCGTCGAGCCGGGTGCGCGCGGCGAGGGCGGCGACGCCTGGAGCGCCGCGCAGCGTTCGCAGGGCGCGCTCGAGGATACGCCGCACGGGCTGGCTCGGGTTGAGGGTCGTGTCGGGGTCCTGGAAGACCATCTGGATCCGCCGCCGTAGCGCCGGAGAGCGGCGGCGCAGCCCGGCCGGCAGGGCGGCACCGGCGAAGCGTAGCTGTCCGGTCCCCTCGGCGTGCAGCCCGGCGATGGCCCGGGCGAGCGTGGTCTTGCCGCTGCCGGACTCCCCCACGAGCCCGACGACCTCGCCGGCGCCGATGGTCAGGTCGACGTGGTCCAACACGGCGGTGCTGCCATAGCCGCGGACCAGGCCGCGGACCTCCAGCAGCGGTGGTCCGCCGGGCTCAGGAGGTACCGTTGCTGCGGTTTGGTCTGTCGCCTCCGCCGCGATGCGGGGGGCGGCGCCCGGGCGCAGGCAGCGCACCGCCCGTCCGGGGACGGCCCGTTCGTCGAGGGCGGGCTCGACCGCCGTGCAGGCCGCGTCGGCGACCGGACACCGGGCGGCGAACGCGCAGCCGGGGCTCGTCGCGCCCAGCACCGGCAGCCGGCCGGCGATCGGGGCGAGCCGGCGGACGCGGCGCGGCATGCCGAGGCGCGGGGCACTGTCGAGCAGGCCGGCGGTGTACGGGTGCGCCGGGTCGCCCAGAATGCCGGCCACGGGCCCGGACTCGACCAGGCGGCCCGCGTACAGGACGCCGACCCGGTCGCAGTGCCGCCCGACCAGGTCGAGGTCGTGGCTGATGAGCACCACGGCGGCGGACAGCTCGGCGCGCAGCCGGCCGAGCAGGTCGAGCACGCCGGCCCGCACGGCGGCGTCCAGCCCGGTCGTGGGCTCGTCGAGCACGATCAGCCGGGGCCGGGCGGCGAGCACGCCGGCGATCACGACCCGCTGCCGCTGGCCGCCGGAGAGCTGGTGGGGGTAGCGGCGGGCGGCCTCGCCGGGCAGCCGGACGCGGCGCAGGAGCTCGGTGG
>NZ_JBEPDB010000201.1:0-1589 GCF_040300025.1 Dactylosporangium sp. NPDC000555
TCGGAGAGTTTTTCCAGTAGGAGCATGCCGGCGCCTTCGGCCCAGCCGGTGCCGTCGGCGTTGTCGGCGAATGCTTTGCATCGGCCGTCGGGTGATAGTCCCCGTTGCCGGGAGAAGCCGATGAAGACATTCGGGGTGGCGACGACCGTGACCCCGCCGGCCAGTGCCAGGCTGCACTCACCGCTGCGTAGCGACTGCGCGGCGAGATGGATCGCGACCAGCGACGACGAACATGCCGTGTCCACCGTGACCGCCGGACCCTCCAGCCCGTACGTGTAGGCGATCCGGCCCGACGCCACACTGCCGCTGACACCGGTGAGCAGCTGCCCCTCGTAGCCGTTCGGCGCGCTGCCCCCGGCGTAGTCGTGGTACATCAGCCCAGTGAAGACCCCGGTCGACGTCCCGTTCAGGCTGTGCGGGTCGATGCCTGCCCGTTCCAGCGCCTCCCAGGTGGTCTCCAGCAGCAACCGCTGCTGCGGGTCGGTGGCCAGCGCCTCCCGCGGGCTGATTCCGAAGAACTCCGGGTCGAACCGGTCGGCGTCGTGCAGGAAGCCGCCCCGGCTCACATAGCTGGTACCGGCGTGGTCGGGGTCGGGGTGGAACAGATGGTCCAGGTTCCAGCCCCGGTTGGTGGGGAAGTCGCCGATCGCGTCGCGGCCGTCGGCCAGCATCTGCCACAGCTGCTCCGGGGTCGACACGTCACCGGGCAGCCGGCAGGCCATCGCCACGATCGCGATTGGCTCGTCCGTACGAGTGGTTGCCGTTGCCGTGACCGTCGCACCGCGGGCGGTGAGTCGGCCGGTGAGGTGATCCGCCACCGCCTGCGGGCTCGGGTGGTCGAAGACCAGGCTCGCAGGAAGGGCGAGACCGGCCGCCGCAGCCAGCCGGTTGCGCAGCTCCAGGGCGGTCAGTGAGTCGAACCCGAGATCGGTGAAAGGCCGGTCCGCGTCGATCGACGCCGCACCGGTGTGCCCGAGAACCGCCGCCACCTGCTCCCGGACCAGCCGCAGAGCCGCCTGCGGCACCTCTCGCGCCGGCAGCCCGGCCAGCCCGCCCGCGCGCCGCCGGACCCGTGCGCGGTGGAGGGTGGTGGGGTTGAGGTTGGCGGCGATGAGGGTGGGTGTGGTGGTGGTGAGGGCTGTGTCGAGGAGTTGGAGGGCGTGGGTGGTGGTGAGGGGGGTGGTGCCGGTGGTGGTGATGCGGTGGTGGTCGGTGGTGGTGAGGTGGGCGGTCATGCCGGTGCTGAGGTGCCAGGGTCCCCAGGCGATGGAGGTGGCGGGTTGGTGGTGGTGGTGTCGGTGGGTGGTGAGGGTGTCGAGGTAGGCGTTGGCGGCGGCGTAGGCGGTTTGGCCGGGGTTGCCGATGGTGCCGGTGAGGCTGGAGTAGGTGATGAAGTGGGTGATTGGGTGGTTTTGGGTGAGTTGGTGGAGGTGGTGGGCGGTGTGGGCTTTGACGGTGAGGGTGTGGTGGAGGTTTTCGGGGGTGAGTTTGTGCAGGGGGGTGTCGTGGAGGGTGCCGGCGGTGTGGATGACGGCGGTGAGGTTGGGGAGGGTGTTGATGAGGTTTTGGAGTTGGTGGGGGTCGGTGAT
>NZ_JBEPDB010000202.1:0-1466 GCF_040300025.1 Dactylosporangium sp. NPDC000555
TACTGCACCGGGAAGCGCACATCCACCAGATTCCGATCCGAAGCGATGTGCACATGCTCCAGATGATGCAACAACGACGGACCCTCATACCACGGCATACGCTCACTACGCGTAACCAGATTGTCACCATGCAACGCCGAGATCGGGATCACCGTCAAATCCGGCGCCTCCAACTTCGCCGCGAACGACGTGAACTCATCCGCGATCCGCTCGAACACCTCCTGCGAATAACCCACAAGATCCATCTTGTTCACACACAACACCAGATGCGGCACCCGCAGCAACGAACACAGAAACGCATGCCGCCGCGACTGCTCCACCAAACCCTTACGCGCGTCAACCAGGATCAACGCCAGATCAGCCGTCGACGCACCCGTCACCATGTTCCGCGTGTACTGAATATGCCCCGGCGTGTCCGCGATGATGAACTTCCGCCGCGGCGTCGCGAAATACCGATACGCCACATCGATCGTGATGCCCTGCTCACGCTCCGCACGCAAACCATCAGTCAGCAACGCCAGATTCGTATACTCATCCCCACGGGAACGAGACGTCGCCTCCACCGCCTCCAACTGATCCTCGAAAATCGCCTTCGAGTCATACAACAACCGCCCGATCAGCGTCGACTTCCCATCGTCGACAGACCCCGCCGTGGCGAAGCGAAGCAGATCCATCTGACGTTCCATCACAGCGGCCACCTCAGAAGTACCCCTCACGCTTACGGTCCTCCATCGCCGCCTCACTCACCCGGTCATCCCCACGGGTCGCACCACGCTCAGTCACCCGAGTCGCCGCCACCTCATCGATCACCGCATCGATCGTGCCGGCGTCGCTGCGCACCGCAGCGGTGCAGCTCGCATCACCCACCGTCCGATACCGCACCCGCTCCACGAACGGCGTCTCCCCCGCCTTCAACGGCAGAAACTCGTTGATCGCATACAACATCCCCGCCCGGTCCACAACCTCACGGTCATGCGCAAAATAGATACCGGGCAGATCGATACCCTCCCGAGCGATGTAATGCCACACATCCAACTCGGTCCAGTTCGACAACGGGAACACCCGGATCGACTCCCCCGCAGCGATCCGCGCGTTGTACAACGCCCACAACTCCGGACGCTGGTTGCGCGGATCCCACTGACCGAAATCATCCCGGAAACTGAACACCCGCTCCTTCGCCCGCGCCTTCTCCTCATCCCGGCGCGCACCACCGAACAACGCATCAAACCGGTACTTCTCCACCGCATCCAACAACACCGGCGTCTGAATCCGGTTCCGCATCCCATCCGCCGACTCCCGCACCGCCCCCGAGTCGATCGCCTCCTGCACACTCGCCACGATCAACTGCACGTTCAACTCGGACACCCGCCGATCCCGGTACGCCAACACCTCCGGGAAGTTGTGCCCCGTGTCCACATGCATCACCGGAAACGGGATCCGAGCCGGCGCGAACGCCTTCTCCGCCA
>NZ_JBEPDB010000203.1:0-1401 GCF_040300025.1 Dactylosporangium sp. NPDC000555
AAACAACGGTGTAACTCCGATCAAGGGAGTAGCACCTGATGACGATCACTACTGATACGGCGGATACTGCCGCGGTGCCTACGGATGAGACGGCCAAGCGGCCCCGTGCGTCCAAGACGACGCCGGCGGGTGTGGACCCGGTGTTGGTGTCGCAGCTGGTGGCCCAGGCTCGCGAGCAGGGGCTGCAGCTGTCCGGCGAGGGTGGGCTGCTGCAGCAGCTGACGAAGATTGTGTTGGAGTCGGCGCTGGATGGTGAGCTCACCGACCACCTCGGCTACGACAAGCACGACCCGGCCGGCGCGAATTCCGGCAACTCGCGCAACGGCAGCCGGCCGAAGACCGTGCTGACCGATGTCGGGCCGGTGCAGATCGACGTGCCGCGGGACCGGGCGGGCTCGTTCGAGCCGGTCATCGTCAAGAAGCGTCAGCGCAGGCTGTCCGGTGTGGAGGACCTGGTGCTGTCGCTGTCGGCGAAGGGCCTGACCACCGGCGAGATCTCCGCGCACCTGGGCGAGGTCTACGGCGCCGAGGTGTCGAGACAGACCATCTCCACCATCACCGACAAGGTGATGGACGGCATGGCCGAGTGGCAGAACCGGCCCCTCGATCCGGTCTACCCGGTGGTCTTCCTCGACGCGATCAACGTCAAGATCCGCGACGGGAAGGTCGCGAACCGGCCGATCTACGTCGCTCTGGCGGTCACCGCCGACGGCAACCGCGACATCCTCGGCCTGTGGGCCGGCGACGGCGGTGAGGGCGCCAAGTTCTGGCTGCAGATCTGCACCGAGCTGAAGAACCGCGGCGTCGACGACGTCCTCATGGCCGTCTGCGACGGATTGACAGGGCTGCCGGACGCGATCGGGCAGGTCTGGCCCCTCACCGTGGTGCAGACCTGCGTGGTACATCTGCTGCGCAACTCCTTCCGCTACGCCGCCCGGCAGCACTGGGACGCCATCGCCAAGGCGTTGCGCCCCGTCTACACCGCACCGACCGAGGCCGCGGCCACTGAACGGTTCCTGGAGTTCGCCGAGGCCTGGGGTGGCAGGTATCCGGCGATCGTGAAGCTGTGGGAGAACGCCTGGGCGGAGTTCGTGCCGTTCCTGTCCTTCGACGCCGAGATCCGCCGCGTGATCTGCTCAACCAACGCCATCGAGAGCGTCAACGCCCGTATCCGCCGCGCGGTCCGCGCCCGCGGCCACTTCCCCAACGACACCGCCGCGCTCAAGTGCGTCTACCTGGCGGTGATGAGCCTGGACCCGACCGGGCAAGGCCGCAAACGCTGGGTCACCCGCTGGAAAGGCGCACTCAACGCCTTCGACATCGCCTTCGACGGACGCCTGTCCGCAGGCCGCAAGTAGACCCCAAACAAAATTCAGTTACACCGTTATCTTGACACTCCCG
>NZ_JBEPDB010000204.1:0-1400 GCF_040300025.1 Dactylosporangium sp. NPDC000555
GTCGCGCGAGGCGCGGCGCGTCAGGCGGCCTGGGCACTGTCCGGCGGCGCCGAGCCACCCCAGTGGCCAGTCGCGGCCGAGGAGATCGCCGCCCCCGCCACCCCGGAGGTGCACGAGCGCTACGCCGACGTCCGCCAACGGGCGCTACGGCTGCTCACGTAAACAGGACAGAGCGCGTCGGGCCGAACGCGACGGCGCCGGGTCCCAACCCAGGACCTGACGCCGCCACCCGCGTATAGCTTCTTCGTCCCGCCGCTCCTGGTGGTCGTCACGCTGAACCAGGTCACGGGGAGATCGGCTCGCGCAAGGCGTCCACCAGAAGTTCGTAGGTCTCCTGCACCGCCCCCACGGGGCTCGGCACGACAGGTCCGCCGCCCAGCTCGATGAGACGGTGGTGGTGGCGAATCCACGGGTCGTCGCTGCCCTGGGCGCGGCGGTTGAACCGATCGATCGCCGCTTCCCGGTCGTCGAGCAGGACGACTTCGCGGAAGCCCGCCCCGTGCTCGCGCGCGAGCTTCTCGAACCCCGCGATCTCGTCGACCCTGGCGAAGTACTGGGGCAGGACGACATCGCGCCCGCCGCCCAGGTGGGTCGTCGCCATCGCCCGGACCAGGGACGACACGACCGGCCAGGTGTCGGTCTCCTCGTCCTGCCACCCGCCGACCAGGTGGTGCAGGCGGCACCGGTCTCTGGGCCGCGGCACTTGGCGAACACCGCGAGGCGGTGGAAGGGTACGAGAGATTCTGCGCCGAAATCGGCAAAGAGCCTGCCCAGGTCGCGCTGGCGTGGCTGCTCGCCCAGGACGGAGTGACCGGGCCGATCGTCGGACCGCGGACTATCGAGCAACTCGACGGCGCGCTCGGCGCACTGACGATCACTCTCGACGGCGACGCGCTCGCGACACTGGACAAGCTCTTCCCCGCACCCGCGCCCAACGGAGCCAAACCCGCGCCCGAGGCGTACGCCTGGTAACCCACATCGCGTCTACTCGGACTCGATAACAGCATCCGCTATTCGGCAGCTCATGGCGCGCAGGGACGGCGGCATGAGCGTGCACCATTTGACATTATGGACTGCCGTTCGGAGCGGTGGTCTCGGTCGGGTTCCGGGATAATTACATCCATGGGGCAGCTGGGATTGTTTTCAAGGGCGGAGTTGGCTGCCATGCGTGATCGCACCAGGTCACGTCGCTATTCCCCAGCGAAAGAGCAGTTCCGTCGGGAACATGCGCGGCATCGAGACTGGGGCCTGGCCAGACGTCACGCCGACAAGCTCCGCCGTGCCCGCGGTGACACCCCGCCAGCGGTCAGCGACCAGCGCGGTGGATCGGTGCAGGGGCCGGTGCCGCCCTCGCCGCCTCCGCCGGTCACGCCGCCTGACCAGGCACAGCCTGACCAGAC
>NZ_JBEPDB010000205.1:0-1375 GCF_040300025.1 Dactylosporangium sp. NPDC000555
CCCAGGGTCATTGCGTTGTCGGGTTGCCGCTGATCACGGCGGTGATGAGGTCGTGGGGACGGCGGTCGGCGCGTCGGGTGGCGCGGGCGATGTTGGCTTCGCCGCTGGTCCGGTGGAAACCGATCGCGGTGTTGCGCAGGGTGGCCATGACGGCGGGTCCGTTGCCGGTTCGGGCTTGGTGTGCGTCTTCACGGAACGTTACGTCCCGGACGTGGTGCACGAGGTTTTCGATCGGCCACTCGGAGCGGGCCCATTCCTGCAGGTCGGCGGGGTGGGCGTCGGTGGCGGGCAGGGAGATGGTCAGGTAGGCGGTTTCGCGGCTGGTCTTGCCGGTGGTGGTGATGGTGCGGGTGCGGGTGATCCGGACGGCCTGTTCGGCGTGGGGGAACCCGATGCCGCCGGGAGTGTGCAGGGTGACGGCTTTGACGGTGCGGGTCTCGCGGCGGCCGTGACCGCGGTCGCGGGTCTGGTGCCCGATCGGGACCTGTGCCCACGGCAGTGTCTTGAGCTGTGTGAACAAGGTCGGACGGTTGCCTTTGACCGGGATCAGCAGGTGAGCGCCGCGTGCGGCGATCTCGTTCGCGTGGCTGGTTTGGGTGTGCAGCGCGTCGGCGACGAAGATCGAGTCTTGCAGGCTGCCCAGCACCTGTTCGACGGCGTTGAGCAGCGGGGCGAAGGCGGGGATTTCGTTGGACTTCGCGCTGACGGCGACCTGTGCGAGGACGATGCCGGTGCTGGTGTCCAGCGCGGACAGCAGGTGCACCTGGCTGCCGTCGGCGCGGCGGGCACCCCGCAGGGTCTTGCCATCGATCGCGATGACCTGCCGGTACCGCGGCCGCCGGGGTGGCGCCGGCCGGGTGCGGGTACGGAGCCAGCCCGCGAGGACCATCGCGAGCAGGTCGGCGTCCAGGCGGATCAGCAGCCGCCACATCGTGCTGGTGGCCGGGACCCTGCGCAGGAAGCCGAGCCGGGCCCGGGCGATGTCGTCGAGGTCGTGCAGCCAGTCCGCGATGGCGGTGACCGAAGACGCGCCGGCCATGACCGCGCACACCGCGACCGCGAGCAGCCCGGTAAGCGGATAGCGCAGCCCGTGCGGGCTGCGGGGGTCCGGCACCGCCGTCAACGCGTGCAGCAAACCCGCTTGTTCACTCTCGGTCACTGGGCGGGGTGGCGTGTCGGTGGGGGTGGTAACTGCGGACAGTACCTGGATCGGGCATGCTGACATCGCGGGTGAGGTCCTCGAAGGTGGCTGGGAGCGTAGAGAACTCCATGATCACCTAGGCGATCTCACCCGCCCTGACCGCCTCCACAAAGGCCAGTCACCCCGTATAACCCCAGCTCAATCCGCCATCTGCCGAACACGCAATGGCCCTGG
>NZ_JBEPDB010000206.1:0-1342 GCF_040300025.1 Dactylosporangium sp. NPDC000555
AGCATGCCGGCGCCTTCGGCCCAGCCGGTGCCGTCGGCGTTGTCGGCGAATGCTTTGCATCGGCCGTCGGGTGATAGTCCCCGTTGCCGGGAGAATTCGACGAATGTGTTCGGGGTGGCCATCACCGTGACTCCGCCGGCCAGTGCCAGGCTGCACTCGCCGCTGCGTAGCGATTGCGCGGCGAGATGGATCGCGACCAGCGACGACGAACATGCCGTGTCCACCGTGACCGCCGGACCCTCCAGCCCGAAGGTGTAGGCGATCCGGCCCGACGCCACACTGCCCGCACTGCCGTTGATGACGTAGCCTTCGAGGCCTTCCGGCGCCTCCTGCAGCCGGCCGCCGTAGTCGTGGTACATCACGCCGGCGAACACACCGGTCCGGCTGCCGCGGACCGAACGCGGATCGATCCCGGCCCGTTCGAACGTCTCCCAGGTGGTCTCCAGCAGCAACCGCTGCTGCGGGTCGGTGGCCAGCGCCTCCCGTGGGCTGATTCCGAAGAACTCCGAATCGAACCGGTCCGCGTCATGCAGGAAACCGCCCTGGCGCACGTACGTCTTGCCGTACCGGGTGGGGTCCGGGTCGTAGAGGGAATCGAGATTCCAACCGCGGTTGGCCGGGAAGTCACCGACCGCGTCGCGGCCCTCGGCCAGCAGCGCCCACAGTTGCTCCGGCGTGGACACACCGCCCGGCAGCCGGCAGGACATACCCACGATCGCGATCGGCTCGTCGGCGGCGGCCGCGGCGGCCGCGACGGCGACCGGCTCAGCGGTGTGCCCGGTCAGCTCGCCGGTCAGGAAGGCGACCAGCGCGGCCGGGGTCGGGTGGTTGAACAGCAGCGTGCTCGGCAGCCGCAGCCCGGTGGCGGCGTTCAGCCGGTTCCGCAGTTCGACGGAGCTGAGCGAATCGAAACCCATGTCCTTGAACGCCTGGCCGGCCTCGATCGGCTCGTCCGCCGCGTGGCCCAGGACCACACCCAAATGCTCGCGGACCATGTCGTGCAGCAACCGATCACGTTCGGCGTCGCCGAGAGCGGCGATTCGCTCCGTCAGCCCGCCGGCGGCCGGTGCACCGGCCGCGGCCGTCCGGCGGCGCTGCGGGACACGGACCAGCCCGCGCAGCATGACCGGCACCTCGCCGGCCTGCCGTACCGCGGCAGTGTCCAGCGCGGCCGGCACGATGACCGCCCGGTCGGTACGCCACACCGCATCCAGCATCTCGGCACCGGCGGCCGTCGGCAACGGGGCGACACCGGCCCGGGCCAGGCGAGCCAGGTCGGCCGCCCCGAGCGTGCCGCCGAGCCAGATCTGAAGATCACACTTCTGAACTCAAGTCACAAGGT
>NZ_JBEPDB010000207.1:0-1297 GCF_040300025.1 Dactylosporangium sp. NPDC000555
GGACACCTTCAAGGTGCGGCTCGGCGCGCAGGGCCCACGGTGGACGGTGCAGGGCATCAACTTCTACCGCTCCACCCAGGTCCCGTGGGGCACGCTGCCGTCCAACCCCCCGTCGGCATCGCCCTCGGTCTCGGCGTCAGCGTCGCCCTCGGTGTCGCCCTCGGCGTCGCGCTCACCCTCGGCGTCGCCGTCCGTCTCGAGCTCCGCCCCGGCCGGCGCCCTCGCCAACGGCGGCTTCGAGAGCGGATCCCTGTCGCCGTGGACCGGCGCCAGGTGCTCCATCGTCGCCAGCCCGGTCCGCTCGGGCACGAAGGCACTCGCCGGCTCGGTGACCGCGAGCGACACGGCGCAGTGCCAGCAGACGGTGACGGTCCAGCCGAACCGGACGTACAACCTCAACGCCTACGTGCAGGGCAGCTATGTGTACATCGGGGCGACCGGCACCGGCGTGAACGCGAGCACCTGGACGCCGGGCACCAACGGCGCGTACGCCCCGCTGAGCGTCACGTTCACCACCGGCGCCTCGACGACGTCCGTCACCGTGTTCGTCCACGGCTGGTACGGCCAGCCGTCCTACTACGCCGACGACTTCACGCTGACGGCCGGCTGAGCAACGCATCACCGGGCGCTGTGTAAGAAATGGCGGTCATGGCAGCCATTTCTTACACAGCGGCCCGACGAGCGGCGTCTCGCCCGCGGTGCGCCGTCAGCGGACGATGACCAGGTTGGCCATGTCGACCACCGGCCGGTAGCCGAGCGCGGCGTAGATCTTGTTCGAGGTCGGGTTGGCCTGGTCGGTGAACAGGCACACCCGCGCGCCCTCGGCCCGGAGCCGGCGGGAGACCTCGGCGACCGCGTTGCCGGCCCAGCCGCGACCGCGCTGCGCCGGCGGCGTGTACACCGGGCCCACGCGCGCCACCCCGAACGACGGCGGGTTGGCGCCGGTGAGGTGTACCGGCTCCCCCGCCCCGTCGACCCAGAACCACAGCCATCCGGCTCGCAGCCGGCGCAGCAGGTCCGCGCGATCGGGTACCTCGTGCGCACTGGAACCGCGCGGGCGGCCCGCCTGCTCGTCGGCGTCGCCCATGAACGCCTCGAACCACGCCGTCACCAGATCCAGGTCGTCCTCGGCCGCGACCCGCAGGCCGCCGGGCGCCGGCGCCGGTGACACCAGCTCGCCGAGCTCGTGCAGCCGCGTGTGCCGGCCGACCCGCACCCGCCCCCCGCCGAGCCGGGCCAGCTAGGTGCTCACCGGGTGAGCTCCAGCCGCCGGTCGCCGATCACGGCGACGAGCTGC
>NZ_JBEPDB010000208.1:0-1277 GCF_040300025.1 Dactylosporangium sp. NPDC000555
CGGTACGTCGAGCAGCAGAAGAGCCGCTGAATGCTGACCGGCCGCCGCTACCTGCTGGCATTCACTGCCGAGCAGGCCGCATACGCCGAGCAGGTGGGGGCGGCCTGTCGGGCGGTGTGGAACACCGGCCTGGAGCAGCGCCGCGAGTACCGCCGCCGTGGCGCGTTCATCGGCTACAACGAGCAAGCCCGGCAGATGGCCGAGGCGAAGAAGGATCCAGATTGCGCGTGGCTGGCTGACGCCCCGTCGCACACGTTGCAGCAGACCCTGCGCGACCTGGACCGGGCATGCCGCGAGCACGGCACCTGGAAGGTGCGGTGGCGGTCCAAGACGCGGACCGCCCCGTCGTTCCGGTTTCCGGACCCGAACCACATCACGGTGCGCCGGCTGAACCGGCGGTGGGGCGAGGTGCGGCTGCCGAAGCTCGGCCCAGTCCGGTTCCGCTGGACGCGCGCAGTCGGCGGCACGATCCGCAACGCCACCGTGTCCCGGGACGGCGGGCGCTGGTACATCTCGTTCTGCGTCGAGGACGGCATCACCGGGGTCGCCCAGAGCGGCAAGCCGCCGGTCGGCGTCGATCGAGGCGTTGCCGTTGCGGTCGCCACGTCCAACGGCGAGATGCACGACCGGCAGTTCGCCACCCCGGGCGAGACCGCGCGGCTCAAACGGTTGCAGCAACGCCTGTCTCGGTCCCTGCGGGTCCACGGCTGGAGCCGCCGCTCGAAGCGCCGCGACGCCGCGCGTGCCCAGCTCGGCCGGCTCAACGCCCGCATCCGGGCGCGGCGGGCCGACTTCGCCGCGCAGACTGCCGTGCAGCTGGTCCGTAACCACGGCCTGGTCGCGGTCGAGGACCTGCGGGTCAAGAACATGACGGCCAGTGCCGAGGGAACGATCGAGGCGCCGGGCCATAACGTCCGCCAGAAGGCGGGCCTGAACCGGGCGATTCTCGATAAGGGCTGGGGTGGCTTCCTGTTGAAGCTGGAGCACGCAGCCCGCTACCACGGCGCGACCGTGGTCAAGGTCAATCCTGCGTTCACGTCGCAGACCTGCAACGCCTGTGAGCATGCCGCCCGGGAGTCCCGCGAGAGCCAAGCGGTCTTCCGGTGCGTCGCCTGCGGGTACCAGGCGCACGCCGACGTCAACGCGGCGAAGAACATTCTGGCCGCCGGGCTGGCGGTCACCGGGCGTGGAGACCTCGGCATTGGCCGGTCTGTGAAGCGCCAACCACCCAATCGGCTCGCGGCGTGAACGCGCCTCAGCCACGGGAATCCCCCGCC
>NZ_JBEPDB010000209.1:0-1229 GCF_040300025.1 Dactylosporangium sp. NPDC000555
GGGCGCTGCGGACGAGTCCCCAGACGGCGCCTTGGTCGGGGTCGGGGTCGTCGGTGTCGGTGACGGCTACCGCGCCACGCGTCACCACCACCAGGCGCTCCCCGTCATGGTCACCGGCCAGCCAGTCGACCAGCACCCGGTGCGCCTGAGCCGTCGTGGCGAACAGATCGCCCGGCTCGATCACGGCGAACACCGTCTTCTCCGCCGCCGGCTCGGTGACCGGCTCGACCGCATTCCACTCCAGCCGGTACAGCGAACCGGCCGGGGCGGACGCCGGCAATGCGGCACGGTCGAACCGGCGCAGAGCCAGCGCACCCACCGCGGCCACCGGCGAACCGGTCCGGTCGGCGATCCGCAACTCGACGTCGGTGCCGACGGTCAGGTGTACGCGCAACTCGTCCGCGCCTGGCGCCCACAGCACCGCGTCGTTCCAAGACCACGGCAGCCGCATTGTCTCGTCCCCGGCCACGCCGGTGTGCAGCACGTGCAGCGCCGCATCGAGCAGCATCGGCGACAGCTCGAAACCGGCCGCCGCGCCGTCGGTCGCCACCTCGGCGAACAACTCGTCACCGCGCCGCCACGCCCGGCGCAGGCCGTGGAACGCCGGACCGTAGTCAAAACCGCGATCGGCCAGCGCGTCGTAGAGGTCGTCGATGTCGACCGGCTCCGACCGCTGCGGCGGCCACTCGGTCAGATCGGCGGTCGGTAGCAGCGGCTCCTCGTCGCCGAGCACGCCGGTGGCGTGTACCGACCAGGCCTGCTTGGCATCCGAACCACCGGTGGCACGGGACAGCACGGTGACAGTCCGGCCCCCCTCGGCGTCCGGCTCCGCGGCCACCACCTGAACATCGAGACCACCCCGCGCGGGTACGGTCATCGGCGCCTGCAGCACGAGCTCACGCACATACGGGGTGCCGAGCGCGCGACCGACGTACCAGCACATCTCCAGCAGAGCCGCGGCCGGCAGCAGCGCGGTCCCGTCGATGACGTGGTCGCCGAGCCAGGTGTGCACGGCCGGGTTGAGCGTGCCGGTCCAGAGCGTCGTGTTGGTCGGCGCGTGAACGGCGGTACTGAAGAGGAACGGATGCGTGGCCGCCCCCGCCGCATGACCCGTGGTCAGCCAGTAGCTCTGGTGTTGGAAGGGGTAGGTGGGTGCTTGGGGTAGGTGGTTGGTGGGGTTGGTGGGGTGGTTGGTGTGGCCGGTGGTCCAGGTGTGGGCGAGGAGGGTG
>NZ_JBEPDB010000210.1:0-1210 GCF_040300025.1 Dactylosporangium sp. NPDC000555
CTGCGGCTGGACCGGGTGTCCTCTGTGGACGACGTACTACTCAACACCGCAGGCGCCGGGCTGGCCGCGCTGACGGCGCGCCGCTGGTGGCGCGCTACGGCCAGATCATCGTCATATCAACCTCGATCGGCCACGGCCCCGGGACGCTGAGCCGCCCACGGTACTCCGGTCAGCGGCCCGGCCGGCCCTCTGCGCGCCGCCATCGCCTTCGGCGCGGTCCTCGGCGTCGTCGATGGTCGATGCGACAGTCACCACGCAGCGCGACGTAGGCGCCGCGGGTGGCGCCGGTGACTTTCGACCAGATTGAGGCGCCGGACACGGAGAGGCCGATCTGGTCGGCGAGCAGTGCTGACGGTACCTGCGACCCCAACATGGACTCGCACAGGTCTCAGCCTCGGTACGCATCCCGGCAACCGGTGGCCGGAACGCCTCGGCTCAATGCTGGTCCCACACCCTCACCCAGCTACGCCCCCGAATCGCTGAACACACGCCCGAAGCGCTACCCGCGGTCGACGAAACGCTGCGCCTCCTGGACGTTGCGGACTTCTTCGATTTCGCCTTCGCGACAGCGATCTGCTGGGGCCATGATCTTGACACTTGAGACCTGATTCAGACCATGGTCCGTTCGGCGGCGGCCCGGCGGCGGCGGATCGCGGTGGTCAGCCCGGCCGCCGCTGCGGCGGCGAGGGCCAGGGTCGCCACGGTGACGGCACCCCAGACCAGCGGCCACGACCGCCGGCTGGGCCGTAGCAGCAGCGACGACTCGCCTTCACAGTCGACGATGCCGATGAAGCGGCCGCCGACCCGGAAGGTGCCGACGTAGGTGTACGTGTTTCCGTTGTAGGTGACCGTCTCCGGGTCACCGATCGGGCGGTCCGGCCGCCACAGGGAGAAGCGCGGCAAGTTGCTCTCGCGCACCGCACAGTTCGCCCGGTCGGGGATCCCGGTCGCCCGGTCGGCGTAGAGGGCGTAGTCTTTGCCGCTGCCCATGACCCGGCTGACCGTGCCCTGCCGCTCGGTGCCGATGTCCGGCGGGCCGAGGGTCTCCGCGAAGCCGAACGACATGCCCAGCACGCCACCGGCGCAGCACGCGAGCACCGCCAGCGTCACCAGCGGGATTACGAGCAGGTACCAGCGGCGCGACGGGCCGCCGGTACCCACGGGCACGGACGGCACGGGCACGGACGCGGGCGGCACGGGCGGCACGGAC
>NZ_JBEPDB010000211.1:0-1204 GCF_040300025.1 Dactylosporangium sp. NPDC000555
CGCGGCCGTCGTTCGACAATGCCGCGCACGGCCGAGCGGCATTTCCGCCGAATACTCCGCACGGCAGGAACAAGCAACCACCGTCCCCATGGACCACCGGTGCAGACTCCCGAATGACGTGATCGCAGCGAGCATGCCGCCGGGATGTGACCGCCACGGGCATACCGTCTACGTCGGACAGTGCTGGAAGCTGGGCGAAGCCCTCGATAGATGAGCTCTCGCCACAAGATCCAATGCCGTTCAGATAAGGCCTCTGCCGAGGTCAGCGTGGTGAGCTGACGTCGATTGTGGAGGCCGGTACGGTGGCTGGCCGTGACGTCATCGATGGCGGAGGAACGGCCGTGGGTCGGTTGACCGACCATGTCGGGTTGGGTGTGGTGTCGGCCCGGTTCAGTCGTGACCTCCTCGAGGAGGTCCTCAACCGCACACAGCGGCGGGAGCAGCGGTCCCGGCGGCTGCCGGCGCATGTGATGGTCCGGTATGTGATCGCGATGGGGTTGTTCTTCGCCGAGTCGTATGACGAGGTGATGCGCCGACTGGTGGGTAACCTGCGCAAACTCGGCTCTTGGGATGACGATTGGCAGGTCCCGACCAAGTCGGCGATCACCCAGGCCCGGCAACGACTCGGTGTCGAGCCAGTGCGGGCGTTGTTCGAGCGGGCCGCGGTGCCCCTGGCCACGGCGGGCACGAAAGGTGCCTGGCTCGGCCGCCGCCGGTTGATGGCGATCGACGCGACCAGCTTCGACGTGGCCGACACCCCGCAGAATGTGGAACGGTTCGGCCGGATGAGGTCCGGGCCGAAAGCGTCGGCGTATCCGAAACTGCACGTCGCCGCCCTCGCGGAGTGCGGCAGCCACGCCATCGTCGGCGCGGTGCTGGGCGGCTGCCGGACCGGGGAACGCACCCTGGCCGCCGGCCTTGCCGGCGCGGTCGGCCCGGACATGCTGATCATGGCCGACGCCGGCCTGTACTCCTACGAACTGTTCCAGGCGTTCGCCGCCACCGGCGCCGACCTGGCCTGGCGGATCGGCGCGTCGGTATCGGTCGGCCACCTGCGCTGGCTGCCCGACGGCTCCTACCAGGCGCTGATCTACGCTCCCGGCCTCAGTGCCCAGCGGCGGGCCCGGCTGGCCGAGCAGGCCAGCACCGGCCATCATGTTCCCGCGAACCTGGCCCGCCTCGTGCGGGTGGTCGAGTACACCGT
>NZ_JBEPDB010000212.1:0-1164 GCF_040300025.1 Dactylosporangium sp. NPDC000555
CAGGGCTATTGCGTTCTCGGTGTGCTGGTCACGGCGCTGATCAGGTCGTGGGTGCGGCGGTTGGCGCGTCTGGTGGCGCGGGCGATGTTGGGTTCGCCGTTGCTGCGGTGGTAGCCGATGGCGGTGTTGCGGAGCACGGCGGCGACGGCGGGGCCGTTGCCGGTGCGGGCCTGGTGGGCGTCCTCGGCGAGGGTCACGTCCCGCACCCAGTGCAGGCGATTCTCGATATGCCATTCGCGGCGGGCCCAGTCGCCGAGTTGGTCGGGTTGGGCCGCGTCCGCAGGCAGGGTGACGATCAGGTAGGCCGTCTCCCGAGTGGTCTTGCCGCTGGCGGTGCGGGTGATCCGCACCGCCTGCTCGGCATGCGGGAAGCCGAGCCCGCCCGGCGTGGCCACGGTCAGCGCTTTGACGGTGCGGGTTTCCCGACGGCCGTGGCCGCGGTCGCGGGTGCGGTAGCCGACCGGGACCTGCGCCCACGGCAACTGTTTGAGCTGGGTGTGTAGCGTCGGCTGGTTCGCCTTCACGGTCACCATCAGCTGACCGTCGCGGACGTTGACGGCGTGGGCATGGCCAACCTGGGCGTGCAACGCATCCGCGACGATGATCGTGCCGGCGAGGGACCCGACCTGAGCACGCAGCTGATCCAGCAGCGGGGTGAAGGCGGGGATTTCGTTGGACTTCGCCGCGATAGCCACCTGAGCCAGCACGATGCCGGTGTCCGTGTCGTAGGCCGAGAGCAGGTGCACGTGCCTTCCATCGGGCAGCCGTGCGCCGCGCAGCAGCTTGCCGTCCACCGCGATGACCATCCTGTCTTTCCGCCCCGGGACTGGCCGGGCCGGCAGGCGGTGGCGTAGCCAGCCTGTCAACACCACCTGCAGTACCTGCGCGTCGATGCGGACCAGGAACCGCCGCACCGTGCTGCCGGCCGGGATACGGCCGAGGAACCCGAGCCGGCGGCGGGCCGCCTCGTCCAGATCGGCGGCCCAGTCGCCGATCGCGGCGAACGTGGTCGCCCCTGCCAGCACCGCGCATACCGCCACCGCGAGGAGGCTGGCCAGCCGGTAACGCACCCCGCGGCGGTGCCGAGGGTCGGGCACCGCGGCCAGCGCCCGCAGCAGATCCCGCTGTTCGTTGTGCTGCACAGCAGCCGGTAGGTCGATACCG
>NZ_JBEPDB010000213.1:0-1159 GCF_040300025.1 Dactylosporangium sp. NPDC000555
AACCACCTACCCCAAGCACCCACCTACCCCTTCCAACACCAGAGCTACTGGCTGACCACGGGTCATGCGGCGGGGGCGGCCACGCATCCGTTCCTGACGACGGTCGTGCACCGTGCCGACATCGACGGCACGCTCCACACCGGCACGTTGAGCCCGGCAGTGCACACCTGGCTCGCCGAGCACGTCATCGGCGACACGACGCTGCTGCCGGCCACCGCGTTCGCCGAGATGGCAATCTTCGCGGGCGACGCCGTGGGCTACGGCCGCATCGAGGAACTGACGTTGCGCGCTCCGCTGCCGCTGGACCGGACCGCCGCGTTACAGGTGTGCGTCGGTGAGCCGGACCATCAGGACCGGCGGCCGATCACCGTCTACGCTCGGCCGGCGAACACCGGCACCGACGAGGCATGGACCTGTCACGCCACCGGCCACCTGGGTGCGGACATCGATCCGCCGCTGCCAGACACCGCGCCGTGGCCGCCGGCCGGTGCGGTCGAGGTCGACGTGGACGACCTGTACGAGCTGTTGGCGGAACGCGGCTACCGATACGGCGCAAGTTTCCGGGGTCTCACCGCCGCATGGCGGGACGGCGAGACGATCTTCGCGGAGGTCACTGTCGGCGCGGGCGCGGACATCCGGGGGTACGGCGTACATCCGGCGCTGTTCGATGCCGCGTTGCACTGTCTCGGCGTCACCGACGACGGGGCGGGCCGGCGTCTGCCGGTGCAGTGGTCCGGTGTCTCGCTGCACGCGACCGGAGCTCGTTCGCTGCGGGTGCGGGTAACCCCGGCGGGGGACGACGAGGTGGCCATCGCGATCACCGATCCGGCTGGCGCGCCGGTGCTGTCCATCGACGCGCTGACCCTACGGGAGACCGCGGGTCCGGAGACCGCGACGGCCGGTTTGTACACCCTGGTGTGGAAGCTGGTGGCCGACGGCGGGCGGCGTGGCGCCGCGCCGGGAACGGTGGTACTCGATGCCGGTGCGGTCCCGGCCGATCGGCCGGGAGCAGCCGTCGCCTGGGTGCTGGAGCAGTTGCAGCAGCGGCTGGAGGGTTCGGAGCACCTGGTGGTGGTGACGCGTGGCGCGGTAGCCGTCACCGACACCGACGACCCCGACCCCGACCAAGGCGCCGTCTGGGGACTCGTCCGCAGCGCCC
>NZ_JBEPDB010000214.1:0-1125 GCF_040300025.1 Dactylosporangium sp. NPDC000555
GGCAGGTCGAGGTGTGCGAGGAGCTTCGGCGGCTTGTTCGTCGGGCGGTCCCGGATGTTGAGGAGCGGCTGGAGTACGGTAAGCCGCATTTCGCCTGCGATGGTCGGCACGTGGCGGCGATTCACGTCGCGCGGGCCAAGATCTCATTCTTGATTTTCAATGCTGGCGGCATCGATCCGGTCAAGGGCGTTCTGCGGTCGTTGGGTAACGGCGAGCGGAAGACCGCTGACATCAGCGAAGGACAGGCGGTCGATTACGAGCTTCTCGCCGACGTCCTGGCCAGGGCCAGCGCCAGCTAGAGACGCGGGCCAGGGTGCGGCCTGCGTGGGCTTCCAGGTCGAGTTGGCCTTTGAGGGTGTCGAAGACGGCCTCGACCCACTGGCGGACGCGGGCGAGTTCGCCGAACCGGACGGGTTCGCCTCGGCGGTCGTGGCGCTGGCCAGCGTGGATGAGGTGATGGTCGGCTTCGAGGAGCGCGGTCATGACCTCGCGTTCGCCGAGTTTGGGGTTGGCCAGGCCCCGGACGACCGGCATGCCCTCGGGGTTTGACGGTCTCTCGTGAGGCCTCGCACGACAGCCGGGGTCGAGTCGATCAGACGAAGCTGGTCGAACGGGGTGGCCAGGTGCTTGTTGGCGTAGCGCAGCAGCACCTGCATCACGGCCAGGCACTGCAGTTCAGCGTGCGTCGGCAGCGGGCGGCGGGGCCGCTCGATCAGGTCATCGATCTCCACGTACAGTGCGGTCACGAGGGTGTCCAAGTCAGCGTCCACGACGGGCTCCAGAAGTTCGGCGATGGGTCAGCAACGCCGATCTTGGACACCCTCAACCGTTCCGCGGACCAGGCGGAAGTGCGGAGGCAGGAGGAGACGACATGCGAGTTCTGGTGATGACGAAGGGCGCCGGCGCCGATGAGGGGAAGGCGACGCCGACGGCGGAGATGTTCGAGCAGATGAGGGTGTACAACGAGCAGTTGGTCAACGCCGGCATCATGCTCGGCGGTGAGGGGTTGCAGCCCAGTGCCAAGGGCGTACAGGTGGTCTTCGCTGAGACTGGTACGTCGGTTGTCGATGGGCCGTTCGCGGAGTCGAAGGAGCTCATCGCTGGTTACTGGATTTGGGAGGTTCG